>JBKOYL010000005.1:0-12954 GCA_046725395.1 Actinomycetota bacterium
TGAGGGCTCCCCGAGTCACTGCCTGCACCGCGCCGATGCCGAACAGCATTGTCACGTCGCGGTGTGCCGCAATCGTGCGCAGGCCCTCCGCCGTGTCGGCCGCCATCCGGATTGGTGCGGGTGGCGCGACGCGTGGTGCCGGCTCGTACTCGATCAGGCCAACGAGGAGGGAGGACCAGAGCGACAGCCCGGCCGCGAGCACGAAGACCGCCTCAGGGTCGCTGATATCGAGCAGCAGAGCCGCGAGCAGCGGCCCGATCAGCGTGCTTGCGGAGTCCAGCAGTCCGCGGGAGGCGTTGGCCGCGGTCAGCTCCTTCGGCGTCTCGCAGAGCGCCGGCAGGAGCGCCGAGTGCGCGGGGCGGAAGGCGGTGAACGGGATCGTGGCGAGGACGGCGAGCAGGTAGACGAAGACGGGGGACAGATCCACGGCCAACACCACCGCCGCAGCGCCTAGCGCGGCCGCACGCAGAACTCCGATCCAGATCAACACCCGATCGCGGCGAACGCGGTCGGCCACCGCCGTCGCGAACGGGGCGATCAGGGCGGAGGGGAGCATCCGGATCAAGGCGACGATGCCGACCGCTGTGGCGCCACCGTGCCGGAAAGCCACCACACCCAGGACGACGATCAAGGACCATTCCGACGCGTAGGCGGAGCCGAAGGCGAGCTGTGCGCGGCGGAGATCCGGGCGCCGCAGGTTGGAGGCGAGCGCCGCGCCACCCTCCGCCAGGCGCCTTCCGACCTCCCCGATCATGGCGAGATCACCTCTCCCCGGCGCCAGCTCTCGGCGATGGTCACCACATCGAGTACTCCAACGACGTCCCCTGGCTACCGCTTCGAAGCGCGCCGGGGAGCTCGTCAAGCGGGACCGGGCCCCGGCAGAGATACGGCTCGCCGTGCCGCGCGCCGATCAGCGCTCCGAACCAGCGCGCCCTCACCTCCAGGACCTCCAGGAAACCGGCGCCGCTGAGCGCCGTCGCCGTTTCGCCGCCATCTGGGGAGAACTGGCTTCGGTAACAGGTCACCGCCGCCTGCTTCTGCTCCCAGACCTCCGAGATGTCCAGGACGAAGGACGGGTCGAATGGCGAATGTGCCATGTAGGAGAACTGATGCGCGGGACGGTGCAAGGCGCCGTTGCCGACGCTTCCCAAGCCCGCCTCGAAGCAGCCTCGCCTCACCAACCTCGCCGCCTCCTCATGATCGGGGTGGCGATCGACGTCGTTCGGGACGAGGACGGTGCGTGGGCTCGAGTCGCGCAGAACGTCGACCACCAGGGCAATCGCCTCGCGCGACTGTCCGAGGCCGCCGTCCGGCAGGCCCAGCGCGATCCTCTCGCTGAGCCCCAGGGTGCGCGTGGCCTCCTCCTTCTCCGCGGCGCGACGCTCCGGGCTACCCCGGGTTGCCCGCTCTCCATCCGTCAGGTCCACGAGACCGACTCGCTGGCCGCGCCGCGCCGCGAGCGCCAGTGCACCACCGCAGCCGATCTCCGCATCGTCCGGGTGGGGGGAGAAAGCAAGGACGTCGAGCGGCTCCATCTCAGCGCCCCATGAGATAGCTCACCATCAGGCTGTCCGCCACCAGACGAGTGTCGTCGGGGTGGGGCGAGGCCAGACCCTCGGGCACGAGCATCGGGACCGGCTCCTTGTCGAGTGCCTCGCGGAGGACCCTGTTGAGGACCATGCCATAGATCGCGCTGCTCTTGCCGGCGACCACCCCACTCGCCAGGTCGTTGATGAGCGTAGGTAAGAGCACGTCGGGACTCCACCTGTTGGTCTGGGCGATCTGATCGAACGACAGCTCCCCACTACCGAGCCGGAACCGGTAGGTGGCCCCGCACCGGCAGCTCGCAACGGCGTAGGCTCCGTCGGCTCCGTCGAGGCGCCGGAGCGGTAGACGGGTCCCGTCGGTTGCACAGGAGATGCGCAGCGGCAGGTAGTCGTCGGCCAGGGGATGGAGCAGGGGGTCGATCCCGCGTTTCGTGAGGTCGAAGAGGCTGCGGTTGAAGACCTCGATCACTCGCGGCAGGGCGTTGAGGCAGGCGACGACCTGCTCGGTCAGGTCCTCCTCCTCCAGCAAGCTGGAGAGGCGAACCGGCGCCAATCGAATCCCGTACCAGGCGAGGAGGAGCTCGGTGATCTCGGCGCTCAGATCCGCGAGCGTCTCCACGCGGCTCCGGCAGAGGACCTCGCGAAGCTGCGCATAGCGGTCGAGGCCGCGGGGGCCGACCCCGGCCTCGCCCAGGTACGTCCGGAGCCGATCCAGCGCCTTCATCAGCCCCCGCTTCTCGATCGGGATGAACCGGGGCTCGCGATCCTTGCTCCCCGGGGGGACCATGGAGACGCCGGTGCGCCCGTCCCGCCGCGGCCACGAGATCACGGTCATCCGCTTGTCGGAGCCGGCGCGATCGGCGTCGACCCAAAGCGCGCACCCTCGAACATCGTTGCTCGCCTGCAGGTGATCGAGCGTGGTGAGCTTGGCGAGTACCGAGGCGCCGTAGTCGACGGACAGCTGCTGCCCGACGTAGACGAGGGGGTGTTGATCGTCGCCCCCTGAGGGATCGGACAGTCGAGCGAGTGCTCCCCTTCCCGGAGGGGAGAGCGCCTCCAGGAAGGGGCCCGGCTCGAGGAAGACTCCCTCCTCCCGCAGGATGCCGGGCTCGGAGGCAGCGAGCTCCGGCAGCGCGCTCATGTGGGAGCCTCGGCGACGGCGGCAGCCGCGCCCGCGTCGCTCTCGCCGCGGTCGACCAGGTCCCCGTACAGCCCCACGTAGAGCGGCACGATCCGCTCGCACGCGAAGCGGGCGGCCTGTCGCCGGGCGGCGGTGCCGACTCTGCGACGGAGCCGTGGACGCGACAGCAACTCGACGATCGCGTCGGCGATGGCTGCATGAGCGCCAACCGGAAAAAGGTGGCCGGCCGTTCCATCGCCGACCACCTCGGCGAGACCGCCCACCCGCGTAGCCACCACCGGGATGCCGCACGCCATCGCCTCAGCCGCCGCCAGGCAGAAGCTCTCGGCGACGCTGGTCATCAGCAGCAGATCCGTCTCGCGCAGGATCGGCGCGACGTCTGCCGTGGCACCGAACGAGCGCACGGCGTCGTCCGCGCCGGCCTCGGAGAGCATCTCTCTCAGAGCGGGCAGCCTCGGCCCATCTCCGATCAGCCAGAGCTCGGCGTCGATGCGCTCGCGGACGGCGAGAAAGACCTTGGCCAGGCTGCGCGGATCCTTCACGCCCCTGAAGTTCGAGACGTGAACGATGCGGGGTCGGTCGCGATGGGGGGAAGGCGTCGGCTTGAATCGGCTGACGTCGATGAAGTTCGGGATCACCATGGGCGCTTCGCGAAGGGCGAAGAGATGGCGCGCGAGGCGGGCGTAGTCGTGTGAGACGGTGGTGACCGCGGCCAAAGCCCGGAGGCTTTCGCTGAGCAGGCGGCGCTGGCCCGGCTGGCGGCCGTGGATGCTGACATCGGTCCCGTGGAGTGTGGCGATCGTCATGGGACCCAAGCCGTCAAGTTCGCGGGCGAGTGACGCGACGACATGTGCGAAGGGCACCCCGTAGTGGGCGTGCAGAACCTGAAGCCGCTCGCCACGCGCTACACCCGCCACCAAGGACCGGAACGCGGCCTGCTCGTCGTTGCTCCAGTCGACGTCCAGGCCGACCGGGAGACGCCCGTTGACGGCAGGTAGGAGCGTGTGGACGAACACCCCCCTGTCGTTCAGCCAGTTCGCCACCGGCGGCCTGCGCGCGAACACGTGAACGCTGTGTCCGCGTCGCGCGAGCTCGGTCGCCAGCGTGCAGGCGATCCGGACGCTGCCCCCGATTCCGTTGTGGCAGAGGATGCCGATCCTCATCCGAGCGGTCCGGGCTGAGTTGCCATTCTCTTCGCGAGCAGCATGAGAAGCGCCCGCGACACCTCCGGTTGCGCTTCCAGCAGCCGCTCGAGCTGCTCCTCCTCGAGCACGATCAACCGTGCAGGGCCGCGAGCGACGATCGAAGCGCTCCGCGCCACCTTTCCGAGCGCCGCCACTTCGCCGATGCAGGCCCCCTTTCCGCATATCCTCAATCGCTCTTCGCGGCCGTTACGCCGCTTCAGGATCGAGACCTCCCCCTCACGGATCACGTACACCTCACGCGTCGGATCCCCCTCGGAGGAGATCACGGTGCCGTCCTCCACGAGACGCTCCGATGCGATCTTGGCGAGCGTCGCCAGCTGCGAATCGGGCAGCGAGGCGAAGAGCTCCGTCCCCTTCATGAACTCGATCCGCTCCGTGAGGCGCACCGCCGGCAGAGCGAGGAGGTTCGCGAACAGCCGGAACGGGCCCTGCACCCCCGCGGGCAACTGGCGATAGAGCGAGTAACCGCAGTAGACGTAGGTGCCGCGGCCATAGTCGGCAACCAGCAGCCCTCCGAGCTTGGGGTCCTCGCCGGGATCGGCGCAAGCCAGAAGAGGACGGTAGCGCCGATCCCATTCGCCGAAGAAGTACCGGCCTCGTTCGTGAATCCAGCCATCGAAATCCTGGTCTCCGATCCGGTTGGGCACCCGGAAGAGGGAGTGATCGGGTGCGAGGAGGCGGACCGGGGCACGCTCGTCCGTGACCCGGTCGTGGGGCTCGCTGTAGCGGAAGGGGTATGGGGCCATGCCCGGCGCCTGATAGGTGTAGGGCTGGTACTGGACGATCAGCGTCCCCCCACCGTCCATGTACTCCAGGAGCCGGGGGGCCGCTGCGCGGAGCTCGGAGCGCGCTGAGTAGGCGCCCGGCCCGATGACGATCGCATCGAAGCGCGAGAGATCGAGACGCTGAAGCTCGTCGTCGTCGACCATGTGGAAGCGGGCTCCAAAGGGCTCCAGATGACGTGCGACGTCTTCCTCGACGCCGGCGACGTAGGCGTAGCGCAGCGATCGGGCGAAGCGAGCGTGGACTACGTGGAGATCGACCTCGGAAGGGGTGAGCAGGAAGGTCTCGCGGATGCAGCTGGCTGCGTCGGCTTCGCCGGCGAGGTTCGCCATCCCCATGCGCACGGGCATCAGCCCATTCGCGTAGGGACGCCCCTCGACGTCCATGCGAAAGCGGAGGGGGTGTGTGCCCGGGGGAGGGGAGGCCGGGGTGGTGAGGGTGAACGATTGGGGCCGGCTGTCCCCCGCGCTGAGCGAGACGTCGATCTCGGGCGGTTCGACCCTCATCCAGGAAGGGGCCTCGAGCTCGAGCCTGCCGGTCAGGGTCTCCGCGGTGTGGTTGCGCGTCAGCACATCGAGCTCGATCTGAGCCTCGGCGGCGGTCCGGTCGGGTTCGAAAGGCTCCGGTAGGGGCCCGCGACCCTCCTCCGCAGCGTCGAGGGCGGCCGGCATGCACACGACGCCGGTGCCGGCGCGGAGGGAGACGGGCGGGATGACGGCGGGATAGAGCTCGCGGACGCCGCCGGGGAAGGCGCTGCGCGCCAGGGCCGGAGCCCGGATGACGAGGCGCCTTCCTTCCACCTGAATCTCACACTCGGCCTCGAACCGCGGGGGCCGGAATGGATGCGAGCAGAATCGCTCCGGCGGCCAGCGGTAGGCATACCGGCCGGCCGGCTCCGCCAGCCAATAAGGGGAGCTGAGCGCCGCATGCCGCGGAACGCTGACCCTGAAGCCCGCTTCGGCGACCGCGCCGGGTGTCGCCGCGGAGCCGCGCCGGTCCCCGCTACCAGCCTCCGCCCGGCAGTCGGGCGGCACGTGCAACCTGATGGCCTCTACACTCGCGCCGATCGGCCCGAAGTCCCAGAGGCGAGCCTGGATTTCGAAGGACTGTCCCGGAATCACATGCACGGCGCCGCTATGGCACTCCAGCCGCAAGCCGAGGCAGGCCGCGGCCGCCTCCTCGAGATCACGGAGCTTGCGCTCGAGATACATCGACAAAGCGACCCTCCGTTCTCCGCCGAGCCGTGTGGCGAGCTGCGAGATCAGCTCACGCGTCGCCGAAGCCGCCGAGAGCAGATGTCGCCCCGCCGAGGTGGCGTCGGGAATCCGGTAGGCGGCGAGCGCTTCCTCGGTTAGCCCCTTGACTCCATCCAGTTGCTCCCGCAGCCAGCCGGCATTCTGATCCGCATGATCGGCGAGCCCGGTGAGCGTGGGATCGAGCCCTTCGAAGAGGCCGCCTTCGGGGCTCGGATTCCTCGTGCCGTCGCCACCCGAGCCCTGGATCAGGCGGTAGTAATAGACGAAGGGACTGGGGCCCGGTAGCAACGCCATCCCCTGCGAGCGGTGCTGGTTCAAGGCCCACCAGCCCTGCTCCTGAAAGGTCCGGCCCCCGATCGGGTCAAGCGCTCCGGCGTCTATCCGGACCAGCCCCTCCCGCTCGAGGTCCTCCCGGAGAGCTCCAAGCGATGCCAGGTCCTGTTCGGGGGTCCAATCGCCGCCGACCGACTGGAAGAGCCGCCGGGGCTCCCAAGCCTCCAGACCGAGCTGCCGGAGCTCCGGGAACAGGTTGGGATCGCCGGCCGCCCGAAACGCCTCGGGGGTGAGCTCCCCTATGGCCTGGTGATGGCCATGCTCGTCGGCGGGCTCTCCGGTCCAGCGCGAAACCACGATGTCCGGTTGAACCAGGCGAATGGCCCGGGCGATCTCACGGACCACGGCGTCCCTTCCCCATTTCGAGAGCGTGTCGGAGCCGCTCTTGCTGTAGCCGAAGTCGTAGAAGGGGCCGAACAGAGCCTCCGCTCCGTCGATTGCGCGGGCGTCCTCGCTCTCCCAGGTGCGGAACACGCCCAGCGCCTCGCCCCGATACGAGTTGAGCCGATTCTGGCCGGCCTCCCCCCGGGTGGCCGACCAATAGACGGTGCGCACGCAGAGGCCGTGCGCGAGATAGGCGAGGAGACCGCTGTCCTCGTCGTCGGGATGGGCGCCCACCTGCAGTACGGCCCCGGCCATCGGCAGCGACCGGAGCCGGTAGCTCAAGCCGGCCGCGTCAAGGGATCCGTCCTGACCGACCCGCCACGCCACCTACGGTCCTCCAAGCAAGTGCACCGCTCCCTCGTCCATTGGGGACACCGGCATGGAGAATCTCATCTGAGCAAGGCGATGGCAAGCGGCCGGCAGGGCCAGGCCCCAGGGTTCGAGAGCGCCGGAAAGGGCCGCTAATGCGGCCCTTCGCGGAAGAAGCGGTGGGACTCACGGGCCTGTCATGAGAAGGCTGTGCTAGTTTCGGCGACCGATTCGGCAAGGAAGCCGACGGTCGCGAGGAGAGGTGAATGAGCAAGGGAGTGCTCAAGGGCCATCGGATCGCGCTTCGGCGGACGGTCGCAACGATCCTGTCGGCCTGCGCGGTGCTGGTGGGGGCGCTCGTGGGTGCGGCGGCGGCTTCGGCTGACCCGGCCGCGGACTGCCAGCTCTACGTCGAGCCGTGTCTGCTGCCGTTCCCGAACGACCTGTTCACCAAGCCGGATTCCACAAGCGCCACCGGGCGGCGGGTGGACCTGCCGCAGGCGGCTATGCCGACGAACACGAACGGCGTGCAGGTCGATGTCGCTCCGTACAACCGCAGCGACGGTTTCAGCCCCGGCAGCTCGATCATCGTCCGCGTCCCCGGGCTGGACAACCAGGCGGCCTTCAACCAGACGGATCCGGTCCGGCTGACGCACCTGTCGCAGACCTACGCGCCCGACGCGCCGATCGTGGTGATCGACGCCGCGACCGGACAGCGGGCGCTGATCTGGGCCGAGCTGGACTCCAACGCCGGTGACCCGGCCCACACGACGCTCCTCATTCATCCAGGCAAGAACCTCACCGAGGGCCACCGCTACGTCGTCGGCCTTCGCGACCTGAAGAACGCCGACGGGCAGACGCTCGCAGCGCCCGACTGGTTTGCCCGCTTTCGCGACGACCGCCCCTTGCTGAAGTCGCAGGTGCACCAGCGTGAGCGCTACGGCCGGATCTTCAAAGCGCTGAAGGATGCCGAAATTGACCGCAAGACCCTCTACATGGCGTGGGATTTCATGGTCGCCAGCCGGCGGAGCCTCACCTCGCCGATGCTCTCGATTCGCAACGACGCCTTCGGGCAGCTCGGGGACACGGATCTCTCGGACCTGCAGGTCCAGGGCAACAGCCCGCAGTTCGCGGTGACGAACGTTCAAAACTTCACGCCCGACCAGAACCCGCTGCTCCTGCGCGAGGTGCTCGGGACCTTCACCGTGCCCTGCTACCTGACCACCGTGAGCTGCGGGATCGGCGGAGGCTTCCACTACGACTCATCGGACCCCGATGCCACGCCGACCCAGCAGCCCGGCAACGTCGGAACGGCGCAGTTCGACTGCATCATCCCGCGTGCAGCGGAGGGTGCAGCGGCGCGGGCTTCGCTGTATGGACACGGGCTGCTCGGATCGCGCACCGAGGTCCACGCCGGGAACGTCCAGGCGATGGCGGCGGAGCACGACTTCGTCTTCTGCGCCACCGACTGGTGGGGCCTCGCCCAAGCCGACACGCTGTTCGATATCAGCGCACTCCAGAACCTGAATCGGTTCCCCGCAGTCGCCGACCGCCTGCAGCAGGGGGTGCTCAACACCCTCTTCCTGGGACGGCTGATGACGAACGCGAACGGCCTCGCCTCGGATGCGGCGTTCCAGGCAAGCGGGCAGCCGCTCTTCGATGCCTCCCACCTCTATTACGACGGCAATAGCCAGGGCGGGATCATGGGCGGCATCACGACGGCCGTCGCGCCCGACTACACCCGCGGCGTGCTCGGGGTCACCGGCATGGACTACGGCGGGGTCCTGCTGCAGCGCAGCACCGACTTCACGCCGTTCGCCACCTTCCTCTACGGCCAGCAGCCGGGTGGCGGCTACACCGACGCTTCGATTCACCCGTTGATCCTCGACCTGATGCAGCAGCTCTGGGATCGCGGCGAGGCCGACGGTTACGCCGCGCACATGACCTCTGACCCGCTTCCCGGCACCCCCGCCCACCAGGTGCTCTTGCATGTCGCCTACGGCGATCACCAGGTGAGCCAGTACGCGGCGGCCATCGAGGCGCGGACGGTGGGGGCCTTTGCTCACGTGCCGGCGCTCGATCTCCCCGCACGCGCACAGGACGCGAACCTCTTCTTCGGGATCCCCGGGATTCAGAGCTATCCGTTCGGCGGCTCGGCGATCGTGATCTGGGACAGCGGCCCCGGCCGCGTCCCGCCGCCCCCGATCACGAACACGCCACCCACCGTGGGCCCTGATCCGCACGGCGACGTGCGGGCGACGGTGGCGGCGCGGACCCAGAAGTCGGCCTTCCTGGACGCGAACGGCAGCGTGGTGGACGTCTGTGGTGGCCTGCCGTGCCACACCGATGTCTATACGCCCTAGGAACTCAAGAAGCCCTATGCTGGACGCGACCGAAGGGACTTTGTGAAGCCAGCTGGGGAGAAGGTCGCAGGAGGAGGACGCTGGCCCGGCCGTCGTGCCGCGGCGGCTGCCACGCTGCTCGCCGTCGGCGCGATCGCCGTCGCCGTCGCCTCCGTCTCCAGCGCTCGGGTGGGGGAGAAACCCACCATCACCGGTACCGCCGTGGTGGGCGAGACGCTCGTCTCGAGCGAATCCAATCTGTACAGATGGCAGCGCTGCGACCCGGCGGTCAATACCTGCACGGACGCGGCGGCGAACGACACCAACTGGTCCGACATCGGCGGAGCCCGTGCCCGCACCTACATGGTCGCCTCCGCCGACCTGGGCTTCTTCATACGGGTGCTCACCAAGGGCACCAACCTCGGCGAGCAATTTTCTGCCTCAGCCCCTGTTGGACCCGTTACGGGGGAGCCCCCGCTCCACGGGATCAGCGTTCTGGCCGAGCCGGTCGAGGGCACCGTCAAGGTGAAGAAGCCCGGTGAGACCGCCTTCAACGTCCTCACCGAGCTGAGCCTGATCCCGGTCGGATCGAAGGTCGATACGCGAGGCAGCCGGGTACAGCTGACCGCCGCCACCGGGCAATTCGGAAGCGAGACCCTGGACCAGCCCGTCGACTTCTATGCCGGACTGTTCAAGATCATCCAGAAGCCCGGCGCGAA
Source organism: Actinomycetota bacterium (assembly GCA_046725395.1). Taxonomy (GTDB): domain Bacteria; phylum Actinomycetota; class Thermoleophilia; order Solirubrobacterales; family 70-9; genus DASUPK01. The sequence continues at coordinate 10,020 of JBKOYL010000005.1, forward strand.
CTCGCGCGCCAAGGCAAAGCTGATTCAAAAGCTCGGCTGCAAGAAGAAGAAGGGCGGCAAGAAGGCGAGCGCGAGTGCCGGCGGTCCGACGGCCGTGGAGTCGCGGAAGCGGCGCCGCCGCCGCGTGTGGGGAAGCGGCAGCGGCAACTACTCGACCTCGGGCAGCGGGGGCACCGGAAGCGTCCGCGGGACCACCTGGCTGACGAAGGACACCTGCAAGGGGACCAGGTTCAAGGTCACCGAGGGGGTCGGCATCACGGTCTTCGACTTCAAGAAGAAGAAGAAGATCAAGCTCGGTCCCGGCGACACGTACTTCGCCGCGAACTGAGCCCCGAGCGGGTCTCTGGCGTATGGTCGCCGCATGGGCCGAGGCCAGACCCTGGCGACGTGGGTTCCGGGCGCGGAGGGCTCGGGGTTCGGGGTCGAGCACCTTCCCTACGGCGTCATCCGCGTCGGGGCGGGGCCCCCGCGGCCGGCGGTCCGGATCGGCGATCGAGCTCTCGTGCTGGCGCCTTTGGCGGCGGCGGGCCTGCTGGATTCGGCAGCCAAGTCCGATTTTGGGGCGCTGCGCCGGGCGCTCGAGGGCCCGACTCTCAACGCTCTGCTCGAGCTCGGACGGCCGACCTGGTCTCGGCTGCGCGCCCGCCTGACCGAGCTGCTCAGCGCCGGCAACACTGAGGTCCCCGACGCCGGCATCGCCGACGACGCCCTCGTCCCGCTCGCCGAGGCAGAGGAGCTCCTCCCGATCGCGGTCGGCGACTACGTCGACTTCTACTCGTCGATCGAGCACGCCTCCAACGTCGGCAGGCTCCTGCGACCGGAGGGGGAGCCGCTGTTCCCCAACTGGCGCCACCTCCCGGTCGGGTACCACGGCCGCTCGGCCAATGTGGTGGTGAGCGGCACCGCGATCGAGCGCCCCGTCGGGCAGAGCTCGCCCGAGACGCCCGATGAACCGCCCGGCTTCGGGCCCGAGCCGCGGCTCGACTTCGAGCTCGAGCTCGGCTTCGTGACCGGGCCCGGCCCTTCCGGGGGCGGGCGGATAGCTCCGGACGCGGCGGCGGAGCACATCTTCGGCTTCGCCTTGATCAACGATTGGAGCGCTCGCTCGATCCAGGCCTGGGAGTACCGACCGCTCGGTCCCTTCCTCGGCAAGGCGTTCGCCACCTCGATCGCGGCGTGGATCACGCCGCTCGAGGCGCTCGAGCCGTTCCGCGTGCGCGGCCCCAAGCAGGATCCGCTGCCGCTCCCGTATCTGCGCAGCGACCAGTACTGGGCGCTCGACCTCGAGCTGGAGGTGGTGCTAGGTGGGGAGACGATCAGCCGAACGAACGCCCGCGGCCTCTACTGGAGTGCGGCGCAGCAACTCGCCCACGTCACCGTCGCCGGCTCCGAGGTACGCGCCGGCGATCTGTTCGCCTCCGGGACGATCTCGGGCTCGGATCCCGGCACCCAGGGCTGCCTGCTCGAGCTCACCCGCGCCGGCCGGGAGCCGCTGCGCCTCGGCGACGGTCTCGAGCGGAGGTTCCTCGAGGACGGCGACGAGGTCATCCTCCGCGGAGCCGGCGCCCCGGGCGAGGGTCGGCCCACGATCGCCCTGGCCGAGGTGAGCGGGAGGATCGAGCCTCCGAGCTGAGCGCGGCCCGAGAGGACGGATGTTCTCGGCGGACCGGCCAAGCGCCCTTACCATTGCGATGAGGTGGCGGGTACCGCCGAGATCGACCCAAGGATGGTTGCTGAGCTTGGGTCGGCGCTGCGGGAGAACATCCAGCGGGCGGTGAAGGTCAGCGACGAGGTGGTCGGGGGCCTGCTCGTCGCCCTGCTCGGCGAGGGCCACGTCCTGATCGAGGACGTGCCGGGCATCGGCAAGACCGCCCTCGCACGTGCCCTGGCCCGCTCCCTGGACGCCGAGTACTCGCGGATCCAGTGCACCAATGACCTGCTGCCCGCCGACGTCATCGGAACCAATGTCTTCCTCCAGCAGCAGGGGCGCTTCGACTTCCGTACGGGTCCGGTCTTCGCGAACGTCGTCCTGGTCGACGAGATCAACCGCGCCTCCCCGAAGACGCAATCGGGCCTGCTCGAAGCGATGCAGGAGCGCCGGGTGACGGTCGACAAGCAGACCCACGAGCTCGCCCGTCCCTTCCTGGTGATCGCCACCCAGAACCCGGTCGAGTACGAGGGCACCTACGCCCTTCCTGAGGGCCAGCTCGACCGCTTCATGGTGCGCCTCTCCCTCGGCTACCCGGATCGCGGAGAGGAGATCGAGATGCTCGAGGAGCAGGCCGGCGGTGACCGGGTCCTCGAGCTTGAGCCCGTAGCCGGCGTGGGCGAGGTGCTCGATGCGCAGGCTGCGGTCAGAGAGGTGCACGGGAGCGAGGAGCTGCGCGGCTACGTCGTCCGGCTCGCCGAGCTCACCCGCTCAGACCCGCGGGTGATCCTGGGTGCGAGCCCCCGCGCCGGGCTGCTGCTGTTCCGCGCCGCCAAGGCGCTCGCCGCGCTGGAGCGCCGCGACCACGTCCTCCCCGACGACGTGCAGGCGCTGGCGACCTCCGTTCTCGCGCACCGCATCCTGCTCGCACCGGGCCACGCCGAGGAGGAGCGCGCCACGGTGATCGACGATGCGCTCGACCGCGTCCCGGCCCTCTGAGGATCATGCCCGGGGCCCGCGAGACCATCCGCCTCTCGCTGGCGCTGATCGCCGCCGGCGCCCTCTTCGGGCTGCCCACCCTTTACGTGCCGGCGATTGCGCTCGGTCTGCTCGCGCTCGGCGCGCTCGCCTGGGTAGAGGCGTCGGCGAGGGGGGCGCGGCTGCGCCCGCTCCCCGGGCCTCCCACGATCGAGGAGGGAAGGCCCTATCCGCTTCGCCTTCGGCTCGACTGGGGTCGCGCGCCGCCCCCGGGTGGGGAACTCAATCACCCCGGACTGGGGAAAGCGG
>JBKOYL010000079.1:0-13275 GCA_046725395.1 Actinomycetota bacterium
GCCGCCGGGCGCCACGCCGAGGTGGTCGCCCGGCTCGAGGCCCTGATCGGGGAGGAGCCGTTGCGAGAGCGCCTTCACGGCCAGCGCATGCTCGCCCTCTATCGCGACGGGCGCCAGTCGGAGGCGCTCGAGGCCTACCACGAGGCGCGCGCGGCGCTGATCGAGCAGATCGGGGTCGAGCCGGGCCCCGGGCTCAAGCGCCTGCAGGAGCAGATCCTGGCCCAGGACCCGGCCCTCGAGGCGCCGCCGCCGATCGTCGAGCTGCCGGTCCAGCTCGAGGGGGGCTCGCCGCTCCTCGCCGGACGCGAGCGCGAGCTCGACTGGCTGCGCGGGCGCTGGGCGCGGGCGCGGGAGGGCCGGGTGGTCTGCGTGATGGTCTGGGGGCCCGCGGGGATCGGCAAGACGCGTCTCGTCGGCGAACTCGCGAGCGAGGTCCAGCAAGAGGGCGCCGCGGTCCTCTATGCCGGCGGTGGCGAGGTCGCCGAGGCGGCGCTGGCGACCGTAGCGGAGGCCGGCACGGGCCACCGACCGACGCTTCTGGTGTTCGACTACGCCGACGACGCCCCTCCGAGCGTGCTCGAGGCCGCCGCGGCGCTCGCCCGCGCGCCCGAGGGTCGGCCGCTCATGGTCTGCGTCCTTCATCACGACGAGCAGGGCCCGCCGGCGTTCGCCGCCCTGCTGGAGCACGGAGCCGCCCAGCGGCTGCGGCTCGACCCGCTGCGCGAGGAGGCGGCGGCCGAAATCGCAGCGCTCTACGCTGCCGAGGGCGTCGTCATCCCCATGCCGACACTGCTCGCCGAGAGCGAGGGGGTGCCGCTTCGCATTCACCGGGCGGCCGGCGGCTGGGCCCGGGCGGAGGTGGCCCAGCGGCTGGCCGCGACGGCGGGCCGGGCGGCGGACGATCAAACCGAGCTGCGCGCGACCCAGGCCGCGGTAGCGGGCGGTGTGGTCGACCTGCAGAGGACCAGCGAACATACCCGCCTCTACGCCGTCGAGGAGCCGCCGGATCCCTCGGGGCCGGCGGTCTGCCCCTACCGCGGCCTGGCCCCGTTCGATGCCGCTCATGCCGAGTACTTCTTCGGCCGCGAGCGCCTGGTCGCAGAGCTGGTCGCCCGCCTGGTCGGCTCGACCCTGCTCGCCGTGGTCGGTCCCTCGGGCAGCGGTAAGTCCTCGGCCGTGCGCGCCGGCCTTCTGCCGGCGCTCGCGGACGGCGTCGTCCCAGGCTCCGACCACTGGCGGCGCGCCCTGATGCGCCCCGGCGCGCGCCCGCTCGCCGAGCTCTCGCGGGCCCTCGCCCGGGCGGTGCCCGAGGCGGGACACGAGGGCGCGGCGCCGTGGATCGCCGACGCGCTCGACCGGCTGCCCGACGGCGAGCGGCTGGTGCTCTGCGTCGATCAGTTCGAGGAGGCCTTCGTCGCCTGCCGCGACCGGGCCGAGCGCGAGGCGTTCTTCGATTCGCTGGTCGAGGGTGCCGGTGACCCCGACGAGCGGCTGGTGGTCGTGCTCGCGATCCGCGGCGACTTCTACGCGCGCTGCGCCGAGCACGCCGAGCTCTCGACCTTGGTGAGCGCCAACCAGCTCCTGGTCGGGCCGATGCGCCGCGACGAGCTGCGCCGGGCGATCGAGCTGCCGGCGCGCGCGGCGGGCCTGCGAGTCGAGCCGCGGCTGGTCTCGGCGCTGGTCGGTGACGTCGCGGAGGAGCCCGGCGGCCTGCCGCTGCTCTCCGCGGCCCTCGTCGAGCTCTGGCAGCGGCGCGACGGCCGCAGACTGCGCCACCAGGTCTATGAGCGAAGCGGCGGCGTCAGCGGCGCGGTCGCGCGCCTTGCCGAGGACGCCTACCAGCGCCTCGGTCCGGCCGAGCGGCTCCGGGCGCGCCCGATGCTGCTGCGCCTCGCCGGCGCTGACGACGAGCAGGCGGAGGGGTTCGTCCGCCGCCGCGTTCCCCTCGACGAGCTCGAGCTCGACCGCGACGAGGCCGCCGCCCGGGCCCTCGCCGTGCTGACCGAGAGCCGCCTGCTCACCGTCGACGAGGGGGCGGCCGAGGTCGCCCACGAGGCGCTGCTTCGCGAGTGGCCGCGCCTGCGCGACTGGCTTGCCGAGGACGCCGAGGGTCGCCACCTCCACCAGCACCTGATCGGTGCCGCCGGCGAGTGGCGCGACTCCGGGCGCGACCCGGCCGAGCTCTACCGGGGTGCGAGACTCGCCTCGGCGCTCGACTGGGCGGCGAGCCACGATTCCGAGCTCAACCAGCTCGAGCGCTCCTTCCTCGACCAGAGCCGGGCCGCCAGCGAGCGTCAGGCCCAGCGCCAGCGGCGCACCAACCGCCGCCTCAGGACGCTGCTCGCCGGGGTCGGCGTGCTGCTCGCCGCCGCCGTGGTCGCCGGGGTGATCGCGCTCTCCGAGCGCCAGGGCGCGCGCAGCGCCGCCACCGTCGCCGACGCCGAGCGCCTCGGCGCCCAGGCCCTCACCGAGCAGCGCCTCGATCAAGCGCTGCGGCTCGCGAGCGCCGGGCTCGCCCTCGACGACTCGGCCGCCACCCGCTCCAGGCTCCTATCGACGCTGCTTCGCAGCCCCGCGGCGATCGGCATCCTCCCCACCGACGGCGAGGCGATCCTCACGCTCGCGCTGAGCCCCGACGGGGGAACCCTCGCGGTCAGCGACGCAGGCGGTACCGTGACCCTGTTCGACACCGATACCTACGAGGTAATCGGCGATTATCAGGCGCCCGGAAGCGCCTTCGTCATCGCCTTCGATCCGCAGGGCGACTCGCTCGCCGTCGCGGAGGACAGCTCTGCAACGGGAACGCTGCAGATTCTCGACGCGGCTACCGGGCGGGTGCGCAGTTCGACCTCGCTTGGCGCCGGCCAAGGGTTCGCGCCCCTCGGCATCGTCATCTACGCTCCGGACGGACGAAGCTTGTTCGTCCCCTACTCCCGCGGTGACTCCTTGTTCCTGCGTCGGTACGACGCCCACCGGGGGACGCCGCTCGGAAAGCCCGTCCGCGTTGGCCCTCAGCTCGACACGCCGCCGCTCATGACCCCGGACGGGCGCCTCCTGGTCTCCACCGACCGGGGGGTCAAGGCGATCGACGCGGAAACTCTTCGCGTCATCCGCCGCTACCCCGTCGGCGCGGCGACCGCCGAGCGACTTAGTCCCGACGGGCGCACCGCCGCGATCGCGGCCGCAAACGGGGGCCTTCGCCTGCTCGACCTCGCTTCCGGAAGGGTGCGGACGCTGTCGGGCCGGGGGCACCTGGAGGCCCGAGCCTTCAGCCCCGACGGGGGTACCCTCTCGACCGCCGAGGACAGCGGGAACGTAATCCTGTGGGACGTCGAGGAGGGGGTCACGACCGAAACCCTCGAGGGCCACGCGGCCAACAACGACGAGCAGCACGCCTTCAGCCCTGACGGACGCACCCTGTATACGGCCGGCAACGACGGCCGCGTGATCGTCTGGGATGTGGCCGGGGACCGCCGGCTCTGGCGCCCGTTCCCGAGGGGATTGGGCGGCTGGGAGCCCACGGAGGAGGCTGGTCGGCCTGCGTTCGCGCTCAGCCCCGACGGACGCGCCCTGGCCGTCGCGAGGCTCGACGGCCGGGTGGAGCTGATCGACGCCGAGACGCTGCGCAGGACGGCGAGCTTCGAGGCCTTCCCCGGCAGGGCGGCGCTGGCGATCGATTACTCAGCCGATGGACGTCGATTGGCGGTGGCGGGACAAGGTGGCGGCGTCGGGGTTTGGGACGTCGAGTCGGGAGAGCAGCTCGGCGCGCTCCTTCGCGCTCCCCGGGACCCTCGGACGGCCAACCCGCGAACCGTCCAGGCGCTCGCCTTCGGCCCGGGCGATCTGCTTGCTGCGGCGGAGGAGGGGGGCGCGGTGCGGATCTGGCACGTCGGCCGGCGCGAGCTGCTTCGAGCGCCGCTGCGCCTGCCTCCCTCCGTGCTCGCGCTGGCGTTCAGCCCCGACGGCTCGCAGCTGGCGATTCCGTTCGGTGCTGACCCCAACGCCCTCAACGGGTGGCCCGAACGCGTCCCGTCCGCCGAAGGTCCGAACGGAGTCGAGATCCTCGACGTCGGAAGCGGCGAGCGGGTTGCGAGGCTTTCCCCCGACGGCGAGGTCGGCTCGGTTGCTTTCTCCCCCGACGGCAGCCTGCTCGCCGGTGGCGAGGTCGAGGGCGGCGCGCTCGTCTGGGCGACCGACGGCTGGCGGCAGGTGGGACGTCCGTTCGCTCGCCGGAACGCGTCCACTCTCGAAGTGGAGTTCTCACCGGACGGGCACACACTTGCGACCACGCACTCGGACCGGTCGGCGGCGCTCTGGGACGTCGCCTCGCGGGAGCCGATCGGGCCCATCCTGCCCGAACCCGCGGCGAACGCCGAGGATGGCGGAACGGTGACGGCGCGATTTACCCCGGACGGCGCCCACCTGTTCGTGCTATACGACCCGGGGGGGGCCGCGGCTTCGAACCTCTGGCGCGGGATCCGCTGGGAGGTCGATCCCAAGCTCTGGCTGCAACGGGCGTGCAAGATCGCCGGCGGCGGCCTCACTTCCGAGCAGTGGGCGGAGCTCGTCCCCAAGCAGGACTACGTCTCCGCCTGCCCCTCGGGCTGACGAGCGACGCCTCGCGCCCCAAACCGCTCCGGCGCGCGAATAGACCACGCCTAGCCCGGCCCTTGTGTACCGAGCGTGTACCGCCGTGTCGGAGGCTTCTGGCCGTCAAACAGGCACCGGAGCCTTGACTCGTTGGGAGGTCCGACGCCACGACTCGAAGGAGGCCCGAAATGAGGGCCGACACGAAGGAGAAGCACAACATGGGTAAGCGATTCGCGATCCTGATCGGCGTGGCCGCGACCGGCGTGATGGCGCTCGGGGCGCAGACGGGGGCGGCGGCCTCCGAGGGCGTCGTCAGCTACGGCACGAAGCTGACGATCCTCAAGGACGGTCGGACATTGCACGGCAGGGTGAGGTCAGAGGGGGGATCGAAGTGCAGGGTTGGGCGAGAGGTGATCCTGTTCAGGAAGCGGCCCGGGCCGGATCGCAAGCTCGGCGCTACCCGAAGCGGCCCCGGTCATGGAGAAGCTTTCTTCTGGATGGTGCACGTCAAGGGGGCGACGCGTACGTCGCCGGTCGGTCGCGTGTATGCCAGGGTGACGCGCGAGGTGGGCGATGGGTTCGTGTGCCTTGCCGACAAGTCGCGGGTCCTCGTGGACCTCTGACACCCACCGCTCCATCCGAACTGAAATAACCGGGCGGGCACCGACAGCGAGCGAACGCGGGTGCCCGTCGGGCTGCGGCAGTAGGTGATGTCGGAGGAGAACGTCGAGGCAATCGCGCTCGGCAGCGCCTCGGGCTGACGGTTCGCGCCTTCGCACGCGTAGACCACGCCTAGCCCGGCCCTTGTGTGCCGAGTGTGTACCGCCGTGTCGGAGGCTTCTGACCGTCAAACAGACACCGGAGCCTCGACTCGTTGGGAGGTCCGACGCCACGACTCGAAGGAGGCCCGAAATGAGGGCTAACACGAAAGGGAAGCACGAGATGAGGAAGCGATTCGCGATTGTGATCGGCGTGGCTGCGGTCGGCGTGATGGCGCTCGGGGCGCAGACCGGGGCGCAGACTCAAGCCCCAACTCCACGAGGCCAGGCGACGCCTACCTGCGACCGCAAGCCCGCGACCATCGTTGGCACGGACGGCGGCGATGACCTCGTCGGCACGCAGGGTCCGGATGTGATCGTCGGCCTCGGTGGGAACGACATCAACATCAAGGGTCTAGGCGGCAACGACGTGATCTGTGGCGGCAAGGGGTGGGACTTCCTCTGGGGCAGCTGGGGCAATGACACCCTGCTCGGCCAGGCGGGCAGGGACGCCATAGACGGCGGGAATGGCAAGGACCGCTGCGAGGGCGGCAAGGGAAAAGACAGCGGTGATCTACGACCTGGCGACCCGGACTGCGAGGTCAAGAAGTCGATCGAGGTGTCAGGCTGGATGCCGGGGATTTTTCATTGATGTCGGTCGCACATCACTATCTCTCGCTCTGAGTTAGCAGCCGCCCTAGAAGCCGCCCGGGCGGCGGGAGTAGGGCGTGGCGTCTGGGGACGTCCCAGGCGCCACGTTTTTTTGGGAGCGTGCTCACGCTCACTGTGCCACTGCGCCCGCCAAAAACGCCGGTCATCCACCGAGCGAGATAACTGCGTGGGCGATGTCGCAGGAGGACGTCGAGGCAATCGCGCTCGGCGCCGCCTCGGGCTGACGTTCGCGCCTTCGCACGCGTCGACCACGCCTCTAGCGCGGCCCGTGTGTGCCGAGCGTGTACCCCCGTGTCGGAGGCTTCTGGCCGTCAAACAGGCACCGGAGCCTCGACTCGTTGGGAGGTCCGACGCCACGACTCGAAGGAGGCCCGAAATGAGGGCTAAGACGAAAGGGAAGCACGGGATGTTGGGTAAGCGATTCGCGCTTGTGATCGGCGTCGTTGCGGTCGGCGTGATGGCGCTCGGGGCGCAAACCGTGATGGCGCAGACGGCGGCGGAGCCCCCGGCCGTCGTCAAGTACGACACGACGCTGACAATCACCCACGAAGGCTGCTGTACAGGGCGCACTACCCATTGGCACGGCCGGGTGGAGTCAGACCGCACGGAGTGCATGGCGGGCGGCGGGTGATCCTGTTCCAACAGCGGCCCGGGGCGGATCGCAAGCTCGGCGTTGGCAAGAGCTTGTACAAGGACGGCTTCCCTTACGGGCAGCCTGCCGGAGACAGCTTTGCCTGGGGGGGAGGGGTGGCGCCGTGGCGCGGTCGCGTGTATGCCAGGGTGACGCCCAAGGTGGGAGATGGATTCGTGTGCCGCGCCGACCGCTCGAGAACCATCATCAACGGAAACATCTGCTTCGAAGATCCGTCGTTCTGCCCCACCGACTACCGCTCGCGAACCATCGAGAACGGGCGGATCTGAGAAGTAGCCATCCACGCTCCTAGGTCGTTCGGCCTGAAAAGCCGCCGAGCGGCGGGAGTACGCGACTACTGCTTTGGACAACCAACGGAAGCGCGCGCTGCCCCAACGCTGCTGCCGCAATGCGCGAGAAGCAGGAGCGTGCTGGTCCAGTTATCCGGGCGGGATGTTCTGGTTGCGGTGCAGGACGTTGTCCGGGTCGTAGCGGGATTTGAGGGATTGGAGGCGCGCGAATGAGTCGGGGCCGAAGGCGGCGCGGACGCGGTCGAGGGGCTCGTCAGCCTGCATGTAGTTGGCATAGCCGCCGCTGACCGACCAGGGCTCGATCACGGCGGCGGTCTCGCGGGCCCAGGCGATGCCCTCCTCGTCGTGGGCCGGGTCGGTCCAGCTCGCCATCACGCTCATGTTGAAGGCGGCGTCTCGGTAGCCGAGGGCGCTGCTGTCGGGGTGGGCGTCCTTGGGGGCGCCGCGCAAAGACTCGATCAGGATCTCGCCCGGCGGACGGCCGAGGAGAGTCATGCGCCCGATCAGGGTGTCGATCAACTCATCCGGGAGCTCGCGGACGAAGTGGCCCTTCCAATAGTTGCGGTCGACGCCGTAGCCGGGGTCGAAGATGCGCTGCTGCTCGAGGAAGTTCTGCTCGCGCACCGTGTCGCTGACGAGTCCTGGCGCGGAACGAAGGGCGGCGAGCTCCTCGGGCTCGTCATCGGAGCCGGTGTAGCAGGGGGCGACCTCCAATCCGGGCGTGAGCGTCTCGTCGACGACGAGCTGCGCCTGGCAGCTCAGCTCGTTCCCCGCGCGCGAGTCGACCTCGAGGAAGGTGCGGAGCGCGTCGCGCACGCCATCCCCCGAGTAGGAGAGCTTGCCGCCGACCACTCGCTCCAGCGGATGGAGCCGCATCTCGATCTGGGTCGCGACGCCGAAGTTGCCGCCGCCGCCGCGGAGCCCCCAGAGCAGTTCCGGGTTCTCCTCCTCGCTCGCGCGGACGACGCCCTCGGCCGGCGTGACGAGCTCGGCGCCGACCAGGTTGTCGCAGGTGAGCCCGTGCTGGGCGGTGAGGTGGCCGATCCCTCCGCCCAGCGTGAGCCCGGTGACGCCGGTCGAGCCGACCACGCCACCCGGAGTGACCAGGCCGTGGGCCTGGGTCACGGCGTCGAAGTCGAGCCAGGTGGCGCCGCCCTCGGAGCGGGCGATCCGCGCCTCGGAATCGACCTCGACGTTCCGCATCCGCGAGAGGTCGATCACCAGGCCGTCCTCGACCGCGCAGTGGCCGGCGGGGTTGTGCCCTCCGCCCCGTACCGCGATCTCGAGGCCATGATCCTGGCCGAATTCCAGTGCCTTCCCCACGTCGTCGGCGCTGACGCAGCGAGCGATCGCCGCCGGTCGCCGGTCGATCAGCAGGTTGAAGCAGAGCCGAGCCCGTTCGTACTCGCGGTCGGACGGGCCGAGCACCTCGCCCGCCAGCGAGTCGCGGAGCACGGTCACCTCATCAGTCATGGATCCGGGGACCTTATGACGCCCGGGGCGTAGATTCGCGCTGAGCGACGAACGGAGGAAATCACATGGAACTCGATGGGAAGGTCGCGCTCGTCACCGGCGCCAGCGGCGGCATCGGGGCGGCGGTGGCGCGGAAGCTGCATGAGGCGGGGGCATCGGTCGGGCTGCTCTCGCGACGTGGCGACGATCTCGGCCTCGAGCGCGGGGTCGGCGTGGCATGCGACGTGCGCGATCGCGGCGCGGTCAAGGACGCGACGCAGGCCGTCGTCGATCGCTTCGGGCGGCTCCACATCGCCGTGGCCAACGCGGGCGTCGGTGCCTACGGCAACTTTCTCGACCTAGACCCGGAGCAGGTGGAGGCCATGATCGACATCAACCTCAAGGGGACGCTCTACACGGCGGCCGCCGCTCTCCCGCATCTGATCGACTCGGGCGCGGGTGACTTCATCTCGCTGGCGAGCGTCGCCGGCCTTCGCGCTCTCCCTGGCGAATCGGTCTACAACGCATCCAAGTTCGGGCAGCTGGGCTTCACCCGCTCGCTCGACCACGAGCTGCGCGAGCACGGCGTGCGCGCCACCTGCATCTGCCCCGGCGGCGTGAAGACGGACTTCGCGATCGGAACAGGCCGCACCGAAGGCGATCCCGAGCTCGAGGGCATGATGACCGCGGACGAGGTCGCCGACGTCGTGGTGTTCGCGATCACCCGTCCGCGGCGGCTGCGGATCCTGACCACCAGCTTCCGCCCGATGAGCGAGCCGTCCTGGGGCTGAGACTCAGCCGGGGCCGTCCGCGGGCCAGCGAATGCCTAGTACTGTCGGTGGGGCGACTTTCCGCCGGGCAACCCAAAGGAGGACCACGACCGTGGCGCTGTCCAAGCAGATCCTGGAAGCGCACCCCTCGCCCGCTCAGGTCGACCGCGATCTGCTGGCCCGCTGCATCGACGAGTGCCTCGCCTGCCTGCAGAGCTGCACCGCCTGCGCCGACGCGTCTCTTGCCGAAAGTGACGTCGCCGAGATGCGGGCGTGCATCCGCCGGTGCCTCGACTGCGCCGATACCTGCGATGCCACCGCCCGCGTCCTCAGCCGCCAGACGGAGTACGTCGCCGCGACCGCGAGGGCGCAGGTGTCTGCGTGCTGGGAGATGTGCTCCCTCTGCGCCCACGAGTGCGAGCGCCACGCGGAGCACCACGAGCACTGCCGGCTCTGCGCGGAGGAGTGCAGGCGCTGCGAGGAGGCCTGCTCGGCGGTGCTGAACGCGATCGGCGCGCCCTGACCTACGGAGCGACGGTCGCCTTCGCCTGCTCCGTCGGCTCGACCTCGGGGAGCGGGACGCCGGCCACCTCGTAGGCATCGGCCTGATCGAGCGTCTCGCGCTCCAGCAGCGCGTTGGCGAGGGCGTCGAGTTGTGCCCGGTGCTCCTCGAGCAGGTTGACCACGTCGCGCTCCGACTCGTCCACGATCCGGCGGACCTCCTGGTCGACCAGCTCCTGGGTCGGCTCGGAGGCGGGCGTCGTGCCGGGCAGCAGGAGGCCGTCCTGGCGGCCGTCGGTGACGGCGATCGGTCCGACAGCGTCGCTCATCCCCCACCGGCCTACCATTCCGCGGGCGACGCGGGTGAGGTTCTGGATGTCGGACTCAGCGCCCGTCGAGAGATCATCGAAGACGACCTTCTCCGCGGCCCGGCCGCCGAGCGCGACCTTGATCTGGGCGAGCAGCTCCTCGCGCCGATAGCTGTAGCGGTCGCTCTCCGGGGTGGCGAGGGTGACCCCCAGGGCCTGCCCGCGGGGGATGATCGAGATCTTTCTGACCGGGTCCGCGCCGGGAGTGAGCATCCCCACGAGCGCGTGGCCGGACTCGTGGTAGGCAGTGCGCCGCCGATCGGCATCGGTCATCACCACCTGGCGCTCGGCGCCGAGGATGATCTTCTCGATCGCATCGGTGAAGTCGCGCTGCTCCACTTTGGCGTGGTTGCGGCGAGCGGCGAAGAGCGCGGCCTCGTTGGCGAGGAGCGCGATGTCGGCGCCGGTCGAGCCGGGGATGGAGGCGGCGATCCGCTCGAGGTCGACGTCGTCGGCCAGCGGCAGGCTCCGGGTGTGGATCTTGAGGATCTCGACGCGGCCGTTGCGATCGGGCGGGTTGACTGCGATGCGCCGGTCGAACCGTCCGGGCCGCAGCAGCGCGGGGTCGAGGATCTCGGGACGGTTGGTCGCGCCCAGGACGATCACGTTCGTGCCGGGCTCGAAACCGTCCATCTCTGTGAGGATCTGGTTGAGCGTCTGCTCGCGCTCGTCGTTGCCGCCGGAGAGCCCGGAGACGTTGCCTGACCGCGAGCGCCCGATCGCGTCGAGCTCGTCGATGAAGACGATCGCGGGCGCCGCCTCCTTGGCCTGCTTGAAGAGGTCCCGCACCCGCGAGGCGCCCACGCCCACGATCGCCTCGACGAACTCCGACGCCGACAGCGAGAAGAAGGCGGCGTGCGCCTCACCGGCCACCGCGCGGGCCAGCAGCGTCTTGCCGGTTCCCGGCGGGCCGTAGAGCAGCACTCCGCGCGGGACGCGGGCGCCGAGCTTCGTGTAGCGCTGCGGGTTCTTCAGGAAGTCCACTACCTCGACCAGCTCGTCCTCAGCCTCCTCGATGCCGGCCACGTCCTCGAAGGTGACCCGTTCCTGGCCCCCGGTTTGGAGGCGCCGCGCCGTGGAGCGGCCGAAGCCGCCCAGGACGCCGCCTCGTCCCGAGCCCGCCTGGCGGCGAATCAGCCAGATGAAGAACCCGATCAGAAGCAGGGTCGGGAGAAAGCCGAGCACCAGGGTTCCCAGCAGGGAGCGGCCGCTGTCCGGCGCCTCGGCGTTGATCACCACGTTCCCCCCGGCGAGCAGGGCGGTGATCTGCGCCGGATCGATGAACGCCGGGACCTCGGTCTTGAACTTCGTGACCTGCACCGGCTTGTCGTCGCCGGGCGGGTCGTAGCTCGCCTCGTTCTTCAGCTCGCCCTCGATCGAGTCCTCCTTCGAGCTGATCTCGCTGACGTTGCCCGCCTTCACCTGGTTGACGAAGAACGGCTGGTAGGGGACCCGCGGGCGCTCGGCGGCACCGCTGGTGAGGAACGAGATCAGGAGGTTCACCGCCAGCAGCCCGAGCAGGAACGCGACGAACGCCCGGCTCCGGGGGATCATCGGCGGCTTGGCGGGCGGCGGGGCGCCGCGGCCGTCGGGCGCCGGGTCCACGCGCCAGCCAGCCGGATGATCCTGCTGCGGCTTCGCGGGCGGGCTGCTCTCGGCGGGCGAGTCGGGAGGCAAGGACCCAATGTACTCCGGTGCCGCCCTCATCCCTTGCGTTGCCCGCAATCGGCGCCCGCTGTGAGAGATTGACGCGATGCCCCAAGCTCGCATCCTGCTCTGCCCGCAGTTCACCGAGGTGGAGTGGATGATCGCTCCGCGGCTCTCCGAGTGGGCCGAGGTCGCGACCTTCGATGTACCAGGAGTTGGAGACGAGCCGATCCCGGCAGGCGATCCAACTGATTTCGACCGCGAGGTGGTCGTCCAGCGGGGGCTGCAGGAGGTCGAGACGCGGGGTTGGGACTCCTACTTCGTGGTTGGCGATGCCTGGGGGACGGCGACCGCGGCGCGCGTGGCCGCGGCCAGGCCGGAGCCGGTGCTCGGGCTCGCGCTCGGCCACGCCTGCCTGAGCTACGAGCGCGAGGGCCGGCGACCCGCGGTGAACAACGAGGTGACGGCGGCGATGACCCAGCTTCTGCGCACCGACTACGACTCGTTCGTCCGCTACGGGATGACTCAGTTCACGCAGGGCGCCTTCGACGAGGAGACCTCCGAGAAGATCGTCGCTCGCTTCCCGCCGATGGACGTCGCCTCACGAATCTGGGAGACGAACATCGACCGCCCCGAGCGGATCGGCGAGCTGCTGGGGCAACTGGAGGTGCCGATCCTGCTGGCGAAGCACGAGGGATGCCTGGTGTTCACCGCCGAGGGCTACGAGGACGCGGTCCGCGCCCTGCCGCAGGCGCACCGGACCAGCGTCGGTCAGGCGCCGTCGGCCAGCGACGAGTTCGCGGCCGCGCTGCGGGACTTCTGCGAGCGGGTGCTCGGCGACGCCTAGTCCGCCAGCGGCTCGTAGTAGGGTCGGACCGTGGCCTCCGGAGATCTCAAGGGCGCCCTGCATGACGCCAATCAGGTCGACCTCACCGTCACCGGCCGCAGCTCCGGCCGCGAGAGCACGCGCCCGGTCTGGTTCGTGCAGGACGGCGACCGGATCCTCCTGATGCCGGTCGGCGGCTCGGGCGCCAACTGGTACCGAAACGTCGTCAAGACACCGGCGATTCGGCTCTCCGTCGGAGGCGCGGAGCTTCGCGCGGAGGCAAGACCGACCGAGGACGCCGCGGCCGTCGGGGACGCCTTCGAGAGGTTCGGGGCGAAGTACGGCGCCGACCGGGTGGAGCAGTACTACCCGGACCAGGACGCTGCCGTCGAGGTATCGCTGAGCTGAGCTCGGGCTGACCCGAGCACGGCGGCGCGCACGGCCGCGCCTCAGCCGTCGGCCGGCGGGATGTTGTGGTTGAGGTGGAAGAGGTTGTCCGGGTCGTAGCGCCGCTTCAGCTCGCGCAGGCGGTCCCAGGCTGCGCCCGGATAGCAGGCGCGGACGGCCGCCTCCGCTTCCTCGCCCGAGAAGCCGACGTACCCGCCGGCCCCGTCCTTGCCCAATGAGTCCGCCAGGCCGGCAACCCAGGCGTCGTGCGTCTCCCGCTCTCCCGGATCCGCGTACATCGCCGCGACGTTGATGAAGAGCGGGCGGTCGCGGTGGGCGAAGGCGGTGGCGTCGTTGGGGAC
>JBKOYL010000089.1:0-10582 GCA_046725395.1 Actinomycetota bacterium
CCGCGCCCGCGGCGATCATCGTGTCGACCCGCCGATCGATCCGCCGCGCCAGCTCCTCGCGGTCCAAGGTCAGGCCGACGAGCAGCGTCGGGTGCCTGAGCTCGGCGGTCCAGAGCCTCTCCGAGTCCGGGGCAGCCTCGATTCCCGCCCTCGCCAGCTCGGTGAGGCGGGCGATCCGCTTGCGGTCGCTCGGCTCCACCGTCTGCGCCAGGTCGGGATCGAGCTCCGCGTGCAGGGCTGCCGGACCGCGCTCGGCGATCTCGCGCTCGACCTGGTCGCGGATCTCGGAGGGGACCGGCGGTCGGAGGTCGAGTTCCGCCAGCGCCGCCCGCAGGTAAAGGCCCGTGCCGCCGACAACGATCGGGCGCCGGCCCTCGGTCAGGAGCGAGTCGATCTCGGCGTGCGCTGCCTCCGCATAGCGCCCCGCGCTGAACTCCTCGGCGGGCTCGACGAAGGAAAGCAGCCGGTGCTCGAGCCGGGCCCGCTCCTCCTCGGTCGCCGCCCCGCTCAGGGTCTCGAGGCCACGGTAGACCTGGATCGAGTCGCAGTTGACGGCCACTGGATCCTCGCCGCGCTCACGGAGGCGCTCCGCCACCGCGATGGCAACGCCGGTCTTGCCGACGGCGGTCGGGCCGAAGAGGGCGAGGATCCTCAAGCAGCGCGACTCAGGAGCCGCTCGAAGCCGCTCAGCGTGGTCGAGGTGGCGCCGGTGATCTCGATCTCCACCAGCTCGCCCGGAGCGGCTGTGCCGTCGAAGTTGACGGTCTTGTTGTGCCTGGTGCGCCCGCGCAGCCGCGAGGCGTCGGTCCGGCTCGGGCCCTCGACCAGGACCTCCATCGTGCGGCCGATGAAGCGCTCCGCGCGCTCGCGAGCGCGCCGCTGGACGAGCCCCACCAGGCGCTCCATGCGCTTCCGCTTCACCGCGTGCGGCAGCTGATCGTCGAACCCCGCTGCCTCGGTACCGCGGCGCGGCGAGAAGATGAAGGTGAAGGCGCCGTCGTAGCCCACCTCGTCGACGACCTCGAGCGTCTGCTCGAAGTCGTCCTCCGTCTCCCCCGGGAAGCCGACGATGATGTCGGTGGTGATCGCGCAGTCCGGCACGTGCTCGCGGATCAGCGCGACCCGGTCCATGTAGCGCTCGCGGCCGTAGGTGCGCCTCATCCGCTTCAGCACGGGCGTGGAACCCGACTGCAGGGGAAGGTGGATGTGCTCGCAGAGCGAGGGGAGCTCGGCGTGCGCCCGGATGACGTCCTCGCGCATGTCCTTGGGATGGGGACTCGTGTAGCGAATCCGGTCGACGCCCGACACGGCGTCGACACGGGCCAGCAGGTCGGCGAACGTGATCCGCCTCTCCTTCGGCAGATCGCGTCCGTAGCTGTTCACGTTCTGTCCGAGCAGCGTCACCTCGCGAACGCCGTCCCCCGCCAGGCGCTCGATCTCCTCGAGCAGCTCGTCCGGGTCGCGGCTGACCTCGCGACCGCGGACGGAGGGAACGATGCAGTAGGAGCAGACGCAGTTGCAGCCCTGCGAGATCTGCACCCAGCCCTGGAACTCGCGGGCGCGCTTCATCGGCAGATGCCCGGAGACGTCCTCGAACTCGAAGTAGCCCTGCGCCGTGAGCGAGTCGGAGGTGAGGAACTCGGCGAGGCGGTGGATCTGCCCCGGGCCGAATGCGACGTCCACGAAGGGGAAGCGCCGGAAGACCTCGTCCTTCACCGACTGCGCCCAGCAACCGCCCACGCCGACGACCCGGGCCGGATCCTCGGACTTGAGGCGCTTCGCCTCGCCGAGGTGGGCGATGAAGCGGTTGTCCGCGGACTCCCGGATCGAGCAGGTGTTGAACAGGATCAGGTCCGCCTGGTCGCGCTCGTCGGCCTCCACGTAGCCCAGCGAGTCGAGCATGCCCTTCATCCGCTCGGAGTCGTGCTCGTTCATCTGGCACCCGAAGGTGGTGACGTGGTAGCGCCGTTCCATCGCGGTCAATGTAGCTCCTGCTCCGACTACGGAGTGGGGCCGCCGGTGACGGTGAGGTCGCCCTCCATGCCGGCCTCGCGGTGACCCGGGACGGTGCAGTAGAAGACGTACTTCCCGGGGGCGAGTTCGGGGACGTCGAGCGTCTGCTCGCCCCCCGCGGCCGGCTGGGTCTCGCCGAGGACGTTCCCGTTGGCGGTGGCGACCGCGATCGAGTGCGGGACCTGCGAGGGGTTGTCGTAGTGGATCGTCAGGTTGCCAGGCTTCGCCTCGAGGCCATCCGGCTGAAACACGAGGGATCCATCGGCCGGTGAGGCGACGTCGATCGTCTCCGCCGCACCTCCCGGCTGCTGGGCACCTGCCTCCGCTTTCGCCTCGGCCTCCTCCTTGGCCAGCTCCTCGCTTCGCTCCTTCTGCTCGTCCTCGGATTTGACGATCGCGAACGCCAACGTGGTCGCCACGATCGCCGCGAACAGGCCGGTGACGCCGATCAGCACGGGCCGGCTGGGCGGAAAAGTCTCGCTCCCGCGGATGCCCAGGAAGGCGAGCCCGACCGCACAGAGCACGAGCACGATCCCGGCCACGAAGAAGAAATTGCCGTCCATCCGGCGCGGATCCTACTCAGGCAGCGTGCCTGGAGCTCCTCTCTGCCGCCCTAACGGCCTCGTAGGCGAGCTCCTTCGCGTACCCGCGCCTGATCAGCAGGGACAGGCCCCGCCGGCGCTCGCGTTCGGAGTCGCAGCGGATTCCGCGGTCGCCGAGGAGCGCGACTGCCCGTTCGAGCTGACTCGCCTCGTCGTCGCGGGCCAGCGCCGCCTCGATGTGCTCGCGCGACACCCCGCGCCCCTCGAGAGCCGTGGCGATGCGATCCGGCCCCCAACCCGCCAGCTCGCGCTTGTCGGCCGCGTAGCGGCTGGCGAAGCTTGCGTCGTCGATCGCCCCCGCCTCGACCAGCAGCGCGATCACCCCCTCGACCTCGGCCTCCCCCACCCCACGCTCGGCGAGCCAGCCGCGCAGCTCGGACTCGGTCCGCTCCTTGTAGCTCAGCGCCCGCAGCGCGAGCTCGTAGGCGTCCTCGTGGGCTCTCCTGTCCTGCCGTTCCATAGGAACAGCTATCCAGGAGCGTCCCTCAGGCCGCCTTCTTCTGCGGCTTCCCGGCGACCTGCTTGGGTTCCCCACCCTCGGCGTCCGGGGCCGCCTTCACTGCCTCGGCCGCCTTGGCCGCGTCAGCCTCCTTCTCAGCCTCCGGCCGTTCCTCGCCGTCCTCGCCGAACCCGAGCTTCGCGTGGATCTTCCGCTCGAGCTCCGCGGCGAGCTCCGGGTTGTCGCGCAGGAACTCCTTCGTGTTGTTGCGGCCCTGGCCGAGCCGAGTCTCGCCGTAGGAGAAGAACGAGCCCGACTTCTGGATCAGGCCGTGCTCGAGCGCCATGTCGAGCAGGCCGCCCTCCTTCGAGATGCCGACGCCGTACTCGATGTCGAACTCCGCCTGGCGGAACGGTGGCGCCACCTTGTTCTTGACGACCTTGACCCGTACCCGGTTGCCGACAGCCTCGGTCCCCTCCTTCAGGGTCTCGATCCGTCGGATGTCGAGGCGCTGGCTCGAATAGAACTTGAGCGCGCGCCCGCCCGGCTGGGTCTCGGGCGAGCCGAACATCACCCCAATCTTCTCCCGGATCTGGTTGGTGAACAGGCAGACGGTCTTCGCCCGGCTCAGGTTGCCGGCCAGCTTGCGGAGCGCTTGCGACATCAGCCGCGCCTGCAGGCCGACGTGGGAGTCTCCCATTTGCCCCTCGAGCTCGACTCGCGGCGTCAGCGCCGCCACCGAGTCGACCGCGACCACGTCGACGGCGCCGGAGCGCACCAGCACGTCGACGATCTCGAGCGCCTGCTCGCCGTAGTCGGGCTGGGAGATCAAGAGCTCGTCGGTGTTGACCCCGATCTTGCGCGCGTACGTGGGGTCGATGGCGTGCTCGGTGTCGACGAAGGCGCACACCCCGCCCCTCGCCTGGGCCTCGGCGACGATGTGGTAGATCAGCGTCGTCTTCCCGGACGACTCCGGGCCGAAGATCTCGACGATGCGGCCCCGCGGCACCCCGCCGACACCCAGGGCGATGTCCAGGGGCAGCGCGCCAGTGGAGATCGCCTCCACGTCCATCGCGCCCACGTCACCGAGCTTCATCAGGGCGCCCTGCCCGAAGTTCTGCTCGATCTGCTTGACCGCCGCCTGCAGCGCCTGGTCGCGCGCCTTCGCGTCCTTCTCGCCTGCCTCTCTCAAGTTGGGCTTCTCTGCCATCTGGGTCACCTCTCTGTTATTGGTCGTCGCTGGCGGTCGGAAGCTCCAACTCGGCCATCGCCTCATACTCCGCGCCGCTCCGGCGCAGGTGAGACTGAAAGAGCACCAGACGAGTCGGACGGAAGAACCGGAACATGTGTTCGGGTAGCGGATGCGGCTCGGTGCGGATCAGGGCGGGCTTCCGGCTCCGCGGCGCCTCCGGCTTCACCCGGGCGACGGTCAGGTGCGGCCAGAACGGCCTCTTCTCCGGCTTGTAGAAGCCCGCCTCCACCAGCCGCTCCTCGATCTGCTTCTGCAGCGCCACGGTCTCGTCGGAGTGCGCGCCGAGCGCGATCAGCCGGGGGCGCTTGCCGTTCGGGACCCCGACCGGCTCCCTGGCGAGCTCCACCGCCGGCGCCTCCGCGTCGATGTCGAAGGCTGCCTTGGCGATGGCCTTGATCTCCTTCTCGGCGTGGTAGCCGAGGAAGACCAGGGTCATGTGCAGGGCCCCCGGCCCGACCACCCGCAGAGCGGGATCGGCCAGCGCCGTCCGCTGCCAGTCGAGCAACCCGACACGGACGTCCTGCGGCAGATCGAGGGCGACGAACAGACGAGCCCTGGGGCTCTTGAGCCGCTCCTTCGCCATGCGGACAAGCTAGAACCCGGCCCGGCTGCACTCGCCTGGGGGGGCGTGCTCGCTGCACTCACGAGCCACTAAGGGTCCGCCGAGGGCTTCTCTCCCCTCACCTCGGCGGCTCGCGGCCCTGGAGCAGGTAGCGGATCAGATGCAGCGCGACGACGACGGAGCGCTCGCGCACGTCCGTGCGGTTGCCCGGCAGGACGGGCTCGCGGGCGAGCTTCTCACCGCTCGCGGTCTTGGCGCAGAAGCAGACGTAGCCGACCGGCTTCTCCTCCGTGCCGCCGTCGGGACCCGCCACACCGGTGACCCCGCAGCCGACGTCGGCGCCGAAGCGCTCGATCGCACCGTCTGCCATCGCCTCGGCGACCTCCGGGGAGACCGCCCCGCGCTCCGCGATCAGTTCCGGATCCACCCCGAGCAGCTCCGCCTTCGCCTCGTTGGAGTAGGCGACCACACCCCCGGCGAACCACTCCGACGAGCCCGGCCGCAGCGTCAGCCGCCCCGCCAGCAGCCCTCCCGTGCAGGACTCCCCCACGGCGATCGTCCGGTCCCCCAGCAGGCGGAAGACCACCTCCTCGATCGACTCGCCGCTCTCCGTGTAGGTGAAGCGGCCGAGCCGCTCTTCCAATCCCGCGCGGAGTGCCTCGGCCGCCTGCTCCGACCCCTCGTGGTGCCGGACGTCCGTGACCAGCTCGCTGCCCCTCAGGCAGGTCGTCACCTCGAGCTGATCAAGCGCGACCCCTTCCTCCTCGATCTCGCGCAGCGCCTTTGCGAGCTCGGACTCGGGGATGCCGAACATCCGGATCGACATCGTCCGGTAGGGCTCGGCCCGGCCGAGGACCTCCTTGGCGGGAGGCGTGGCGAGGGCCCGCGGCCACATCTCCTGGAGCTCGCGTGGCGGCCCTGGCAGCACGATCACCACCTGCCCGTCCGCCGGGACGACCAGCCCCGGCGCCGTGCCGGCCGGATCGATCGCCGTCGCCCCCTCGGGCACCATCGCCTGCTTGCGGTTCGCCTCCCGCACGGCCTCCGGGTCGAAGCGCAGGCGGCGCGCGTAGCGCGCGATGATCCGGGCGATCCTCTCTTCCATCTCCGGGTCGAGCACCATCTCCCGGCCGGCGAAGCGCCCGACGACCTCGGCGGTGAGATCGTCCGCGGTCGGGCCGAGTCCCCCACTGGTCACGATCAGGTCGAGGCCCCGCTCGCGCATGTGGCTCAGCGCCCCCTCAAGGTCCTCCCGACGGTCGCCCACCACGGTGATCTCCTCCACCTCGACGCCGAGGTCGGCGAGACGCTCCGAGATCCACGGCCCGTTCCGGTCCGTGACGTACCCGCTCAGCACCTCGGTTCCGGTGACGAGGATTCCCGCGCGAACGCTCATGCCACCCATTCTCGCGGACCCGGATTTCCGGTTTCGTCGAGTTTCCCGGCCCATGGCCGGAAAACCGCACACAATCCCTGCGGGGCATGCGGTCGCCTCCGAACGCAGCCGTTCGCTGCTATTCGGCGTCGGTAGGAGCAGCGACCGGCTCGGGCAGGCCGTCCCCAGCCCGATTTTCCGGCGCCTCGCCCCCGCCCAGCACCCGCGGCAGGTCGGCCAGCGAGACCAGTACCTGTCGGGGCTTCGAGCCCTCGTAGCCCGAGATGATCCCCCGCCGCTCCAGCATGTCGATCAGACGACCCGCGCGGGTGTACCCGACCCGGAGCCGGCGCTGGATCATCGACACCGAGGCGGTGCCGCCCTCCACGACCAGCTGCGCTGCCTGCTCCAGGAGGTCGTCGGAGTCCGGGTCGAAGTCGTCGTCTCCCCCGCCCTCGTCGGCGGCCTGCTGCGGCGCGTCGAGCAGCTCGTCCGCGAAGTCCGGCTCGCCCTGGTCCGACCAGTGCTCGGTGATCTTCGCGATCTCGGGCTCGGTGACGAAGGCGCCCTGGATCCGCTGCATCTTGGAGGTGCCCGCGGGGCGGAAGAGCATGTCGCCCTGGCCGAGCAGGGTCTCAGCGCCGCCCTGATCGAGGATCACCCGCGAATCGACCTGGGAGGAGACCGCGAACGCGATCCGCGCCGGGATGTTCACCTTGATCGTCCCCGTGATGATGTCCGTCGAGGGTCGCTGGGTCGCGAGCAGGAGGTGGATGCCGACCGCGCGCGACTTCTGCGCCAGGCGGATGATCGCGTCCTCCACCTCGGCGGGCGCGACCATCATCAGGTCGGCGAGCTCGTCGATCACGCAGAGGATGTGCGGAAGCGGCGGGTCGCCCTCGCGCTCGCGCACGCGATTGAGCTCTGCCAGGTTCCGCGACCGGGCCAGCTCCATGACGCCGTAGCGGCTCTCCATCTCCGCGATCAGGTTGTTGAGCACGTTGGCCGCCAGCCGCGGCGAGGTGACCACCGGCGTCAGCAGGTGCGGGATCCTCTCGTAGTGGTTGAGCTCGACACGCTTCGGGTCGACCAGCACCATCCGCACCTCGTTCGGCGAGGCGTGCAGCAGGATCGAGCTGAGGATCGCGTTGACGCTGCCGGACTTCCCCGACCCCGTGGTTCCCGCGATCAGGGCGTGGGGCATCTTTTGCAGGTCCGTCCACACCGCGCTGCCCGAGATGTCCTTGCCGAGCCAGGCGACGAGCGGGGAGGCGCCCTGCGGGCGGCCGCCATAGATGTCGCCGAGGCGGACGAGGCGGCGGCGCTGGTTGGGGACCTCGACGCCGACGGCCTGCTTGCCGGGGATCGGGGCCAGGATCCGGATGTCGGTCGAGGCCAGCGCATAGGCGAGATCGTCCTTGAGCTGGGTGATCTTCGACACCTTCGTGCCGGGGGCGAGCTTGAGCTCGTAGCGGCTGACATGCGGGCCGGTGACCGTGCCGACGATGCGCGCCTCGACCCCGAAGTGGCCGAGGGTCTCCAGCAGCGTGCGGGCGATCTCCTCGTGGTCGCGCTTGTCTGGGCCCTTGTCGGGTACGCCGCGCTCGAGCACCCGCTCGGCGACCGGAAGCTCGAAATCGATCTCCTCGGATTCGGTGACACCGCCGCGCTTCTCACGCATCGGGGTGAGGTCGGGTGTTGGCCCCTCGTCGTCCTCAGGCCGCTCGTCGCCGGCGGCCCGCTCGTCCACCGCGTCCTCTTCCCCTTCGCCCTCGTAGGCCTTGACCTCGTTGGTGTCCGATTCGTCGGCGACGCGCACGGCCTCGTCGAAGTTCGCCACCGGCTCGGTCTCCCGATCCTCGTCACCTCCAACGATCACCAGCCCATCACGGGTTGCGCTGTCGCGCACCCTCGCATCAACGCCCCCCTCGATCGGCTCCGGAGGGCCGAAGATCGGCTCGGTGTCCGCGGGCGTCGTGTCGATCAGGTCGGGATCGGTCCGGAGCCGGCTCTCCTTGACGGCGGTGGCGAAGCCGACGGTGCCGCGCTTGGCGCGGTCGAAGCCACGTCGCCCCGCGCGCACCATGTCAGAGACCGACCGTCCCGTGAGCAGCAGCAGTCCCGAGACCAGCAGCAGCACCGCAATGATCTGCGCACCGAGCCGCTGGAAGAGCGTCGTGGTGGCCCAGTAGAGGACCTCGCCGATGCCACCGCCGTGATCCGGGAAGAAGGTAGGGTCGAAGAGCCCCTTGCGCACGCCGTCGGGCCCGAGCCCGGCGGTCTGCGCGGCGAGGGCGAGCAGCAGGCCGCAGGCGATTGCCACCACCCCGACCGCCACCGAGCGCGGCGAGGGCAGGAACGGGCGCAGGATCAGGCCAAGGCCGGCGAGGCCGAGCGCCACCGGCACGACGATGGTCCCAGCGCCGACCGCGTAGGAGAGGGCCGTCTCCGAGCCGTCCCCGACGGTGCCGCCGTTCCAGCCGAGATAGAGGACGTACCCCAGGTAGACCGAAAGTGCGATGCAGGCGAGGCCGGCGAGGTCGAGGCGGCGCTGCAGGACCTCGGGCGAGGATCGCCCGCGCGGGCGCGGGCGCTCACGGTTGCGGGCCCCGCCGCGGCGGCTCTGAGCGCGGGCAGGCTTCCTCCGGCGCCGGGGCGGATCTCGCCGTTCCGGCGCGCCGAAAATGCGGTCTGCAAGCATCCGCCCACCCACTTCGACGCCTAGGGCCCCGCCCCTGCCAGGCGTGATTTCCCATGCCTAAAGGTTCGCTCAACGACGCTTGGATACTGGAAATTCGCATCTACCCTTGGTTCGATGATTGAGACTGCTACAGCCTCAGCCCGCGTGCTCGTCGTCGAGGACGACGAGGCGATCGCCGATGTGCTGCGGCGTTCCCTGCGCGCCGAGGGCCACGAGGTCCGCAGCGCGGGCGACGGCGCCGAGGCGCTGACCGCCGCCGAGCAGTTCGCGCCCGACCTGGTCGTGCTCGACCTCGGACTCCCTCGCCTCGACGGCATGGAGGTCTGCCGCCGGCTGCGCGCCGAAAGCGACGTTCCCATCCTGATGCTGACCGCCCGCACCGAGACGGAGGATCGGGTCAAGGGCCTGGACATGGGAGCCGACGACTATCTTCCGAAGCCCTTCGAGCGCTCCGAGCTGCTCGCCCGGATCCGGGCACTGCTGCGGCGCCGGCCGCCGCGGGGCAGCGCCTCGCTGGTGGTGGGGGATCTCCTGGTCAACCCCGACACCCGCGAGGTGAAGCGCGGGGGCCGCGAGATCGAGCTCACCAACCGCGAGTTCGAGCTGCTCGAGTATCTGGCCCGCAACCAGAGGCTGGTCGTCTCCCGCGAGCGCCTGCTCGAGGACGTCTGGGGCTATGACCCCTTCGAGCAGACCAACACGATCGACGTCTTCATCTCGAACCTGCGCCGGAAGCTCGAGTCGGGCGGAGAGCCGCGGCTGCTTCACACCAAGCGCGGAGCCGGGTACGTGCTGAAGGCTGCGGCGTGAGTCGGCTCCACCCCAGCCGCATCCCCCTCTTCGAGCGGATCCCCGTCCGCTGGCGGATCGCGGTCACCACGGCCGGGCTGACGCTGCTGATCCTGGTCTGCTTCGCGCTCGTCCTCGGACAGGTGGTCGGTAACAGGATCCGCAGCGACTTCCGCGAAGAGCTCCGCAGCGCCGCCCGGTCGCTCGCGGCCGAAACGCGGATCTCAAACGACTCCCTGCTCGGCGCAGTGGTGGATACGCCCAACTTGAGGGCGTTCGCTCTTCCCGAGGACGCCGAGATCCGTGTCCTCGACCAGTACGGGCATCCGCTCGTGGGCACCAATCCTGGTGTCGACCTCGGCGCCCCGAGCAGCGGCGTCTGGGGAGTCGGCGAGCTCAGCGTCGCGAGCCAGCCGATCACCGCAACCGGCTCCCTCCCCGGCTACGTCCAGTACGCGCGCCCCGACGAGGGAGTGAACGAGACCGTGGCACGCCTCTGGCTCTTCCTCGGGGCCGGCGTCCTCGGGGGGACCCTGCTGGCGCTGCTCGCCGGGCTCGCCGTCGCCAACCGCGCCATGCGCCCGATCAAGGCCCTCACCGGCCTCGCCCGCCAGATCACCAGCACCAGGGATCCCTCAAAGAGAATTCCCGTGCCGGCCACCGATGACGAAGTGGGTGAGCTGGCGCGGACTATGGACGGCATGCTTCAGGCACTCGACGAGGCGCGGGCGGAGCGCGAGCAAGCGCTCGACCGCCAGCGCGAGTTCGTCGCGGACGCCTCGCACGAGCTCCGCACCCCACTGACGAGCATCCAGGCGAACCTCGAGCTGCTCCAGGCAGCCGGCAGCC
>JBKOYL010000018.1:0-14408 GCA_046725395.1 Actinomycetota bacterium
GAGGCCGTCCGGCGGATCGGGCCGGGGTCCACCGTCCACGCCGCCAACAGCGCCGCCACGCTGGCGGACGCGGCGACCCACTTCGACATGGTCCGTTGCGGGATCGCGATCTACGGGCTCGACCCGTTCCATCGCGATCCAGCCGAGCACGGTCTCGAGCCGGCCCTCGAGCTGCGCTCCTATGTCGCCGACGTGAAGCGCTTCGAGGCGGGCGCGAGCGCCGGCTACGGCCGGACCTGGCGCGCCGAGCGGGACACCTGGGTCGGAGTCCTGCCGGTCGGCTACGGCGACGGCGTTCGCCGGGGCCTTTCCAACAACGCCGATGTGCTGGTGGGCGGCCGCCGGTATCCGCTGGTCGGGACCATCTCGATGGACAACATCACGGTCGATCTCGGTCCCGAGACGGACGTGAAGCCGGGGGCGCCGGCGGTCCTGATCGGCCGGCAGGGGTCCGAGCGGATCCTGGCCGAGGAGGTTGCCGCCCGCCTCGCGACGATCAACTACGAGATCGCCTGCGGGATCTCCTCGAGGGTGCCGCGCGAGGTGCGGGAGTGAGCTCCCCGATCGAGGCGGCGCTGGCGGCGGCCCCATCGATCGTCGCGGCGCGAACGGCGCTGGAGGAGGAGCCGAGCCGGACCTGGATCGTCGGTGGCGCCATCCGCGACGCCCTGCTCGGCCGGAGCGTCGCCGACGCGGACCTCGTCGTCGCGCCCGGCCGGGAGGAGCCCGCCGCGCGCGCGATCGCGCGGGTAGCCGGGGGGTCCGCCTTCCCGCTCTCGGAGCGACACGCGACGTGGCGCGTGATCTCCTCCACCGAGGGCTGGCATCTCGACGTCGCGGCGCTCCGGGCCGAGGCGATCGAGTCGGACCTTCGGGCGCGCGACTTCACGGTCAACGCGATCGCGGTTCCGCTGCGGGGCGGGGGCCCGATCGATCCCACCGGAGGGGTCGCCGACTGCGACGCGCGGCTGCTGCGGGCCGTCTCCGAGCGGACTTTCTCGGACGATCCGATCCGCCTGCTGCGCGCAGCGCGCCTCTCGGCGGGGCATGCGCTGACGATCGACCACGGCACGCTCGAGCTCGCTCGCTCCGAGGCCCGGCTCGCCGCCGACCCCGCCGGGGAGCGTCAGTTCGCGGAGCTGCGAGGCATCGTCGCCGGCCCCGATCCGCTGCGCGGCCTGGAGCTGATGGACGAGCTGGGGCTGACGCCGGTGGTCCTGCCGGAGCTGGAGGCGCTTCGCGGCGTGGTCCAGAACCCCAACCACCATCTCGACGTTCTCGGTCACACGCTCGCGGTGCTGGAGGAGTGGCTGCGGGTCGAGGCGGATCTGCCCGGCTTCGCGGGCGATCTGGCCGCCGAGCTCCAGGAGTTCCTCGCCGCGCCGCTCGCCGACGAGCTCACCCGGGCGGAGGCACTGCGGTTCGGCGCGCTCTTCCACGACCTCGGCAAGGCCGAGACGCGATCGGAGAGGGGCGGCTACGTGACCTTCATCGGTCACGACGAGGCCGGGGCCCGCATCATCGCCGGCATCTGCCGGCGGCTGAAGACCAGTCGCAGGCTCGGCTCCCACCTCGAGGGTCTGGCGCTTCATCACCTGCGTCTCGGCTTCCTGATCCACCAGCGGCCGCTCTCACGCCGCGCGGTCTACGACTATCTGGCCGCCACCGAGCCCGTCGCCGCCGACGTGACGCTGCTCAGCGTGGCCGACCGCCTCGCGGCCCGCGGGCAGGGCCCGCTGGCGAGCCCGGAGATGGTCGAGGCTCATCTCGATCTCGCTCGGTCGATGCTCCGCGACGCGCTCGCCTGGCATCGAGAGGGCGCGCCCCGCCCGCCCGTGAGCGGGGACGAGCTCGCCTCGGAGCTCGGGATCGCGCCGGGCCCCGAGATGGGCCGCGTCCTGGAGGAGCTCCGCGCGGCGGCCTTCGCCGGCGAGATCGGCGACCGCGCCGAGGCGCTCGAGCGGGCACGCGAGCTCCTCTAGCCGTCCACGAGCGGATAGCCTCCGCCGGCATGGCGTCGGACTGCCTCTTCTGCCGCATCGTCGAGGGCTCGGTCCCGAGCCAGACGATCGACTCGGACGAGCACACCGTCTCGTTCATGGACATCGCGCCGGCGACGCCGGGACACGCCCTGGTAGTGCCGCGGAAGCACTCGGCGGACCTGCTGGAGATCGAGGCGGACGACCTGAGCGCCACGGTGTTCGCCGCGCAGCGGCTCGCCCAGCGAATCAAGGAGGTCCTGGGGGCGGACGGGATCAACCTGCTCAACGGGTGCGGCGCGGCGGCCTGGCAGACCGTCTTCCACTTCCACATCCACGTGGTGCCGCGGTACGTGGACGACCCGCTCAAGCTTCCGTGGGTCCCCAGGGAAGGCGACCCCGACCAGATCGCCGAGCTGGCGAGGAAATTGCGAGGAGAAGATGATGCGAGGGTGTGATGCGAGGGCGCGCCGAAGGGCGCGACCCGTCTTGCGGGGGAGCGAGCAGCGACCCGTCTTATGGCGAAGCCTGCACCGATAACCCTCGAGCGCGACGGCAACGTCGCCTCGATGATCCTCTCCAACCCCCCGCTCAACCTGTTCAGCGACGACGCCTGGGAGTCGCTGATCTCCTGCATCGAGCAGGTCGAGGACTCCGACGCCCGGGCGCTGGTCTGGCGCGCCGAGGGGGACATCTTCACGGGGGGCGTCGACGTGCACAGCTTCCAGCGCGTCGTGGAGGAGGGTCGCGCCTCGGAGTCGTTCGGCGCCCTGATTCCGGTGGTCCGTCGACTGGAGCAGCTGCCGATCCCGACCCTCGCGCTGGTGCACGGCCTGTGCTTGACCGCCGGCCTCGAGATCTCGCTCGGCTGCGACATGATCTGGGCCGCCGCGTCGGCCAGGTTCGGACTGGTCGAGGCAGTGGTCGGGTTGACGCCCGGTGCGGGGGGCACCCAGCGGATGGCCGAGCGCGCGGGACCGGCCAGAGCTGCCGAGTTCGTGATGAGCGGCGGTCTCTACGACGCCGCGACCCTGGAGCGCTGGAACGTCGTAAGCCGCGTGGTCCCCGACGATCAGCTGCTCGAGAAGGGAATGAAGTTCGCGCACAGGCTGGCGAACGGGCCGACCGTTGCGCACGGGGCGACCAAGCGGATCATCCGCGCTTACCGGTCGGGCGGGGTCGGGGGCGCGGACGAGGTCACGCCGGACGTCTTCGCCGAGCTGTTCGCCTCGGAGGACCTGACCAATGCCGTCGCCAGCTTCCTGAAGGATGGCCCTGGCAAGGCGACGTTCGAGGGGAAGTAGTACAGGCGCTACCCTGCCCGATCGCAGATGCCGAAGGAAGAGAAAATCGAGATGGAGGGCGAAATCACCGAGGCGTTGCCCAACACGATGTTCCGCGTCAAGTTGGACAACGACCACGAGGTGCTCGGCCACATCTCGGGCAAGATGCGCCGGCACTACATCCGGATCCTTCCCGGCGACCGGGTGAAGATCGAGCTCTCCCCCTACGACCTCGATCGCGGCCGCATCACCTACCGCTACAAGTAGATCCGGCCAAAGCCGCTGCCTACTTAATTATGATTAGGTCCGCAATGGGCTTTAGGGGTACGAATCTGATGGTTGCGTTGCTGGTGGTGGTCGCCGTGGCGTTGGTTCTGCTGTTCTGCGCGATCGTTCTCTCGACGCAGCCGACGCAGGTCTAGCTCAGGTACGAGGAGACGGCGGAGGGGTCGGGGTCGACCAGCTCCGCGATCAGCGAAGACCAGCCGAAGTCTCTCGCGCCGAGGCCCTCGCCGAAGTGCGGCTCGTAGAACTCGCGCAGCCTCTCGTTGGCGACGGCGTCCGCGAGTCGCCTCGCCATCTCCATCGACTCGGGCTCGTAGCCGTGGCGCAGCAGTCCCATCCAGACCAGCCACGCCGAATTGATCCAGGTCGGGCCGCGCCAGTAGAGGCGCCTCAGCGGCCCCTTCCATTTGCGCGGCTGGAAGCTCGGCTCCTGAGCCGAGACGGAGGTGGGCGGGAAGGGCAGCCAATAGCGGCGCTGATCGAGCAAGTGCTCCTCCACGAGGCGCCTCCCGATCGCCTCCGGCAGGTCGGGGAGCGCGAGTGGGGCGAGCGCCGACCAGGTCGACACCCGAACCCGGCTGTCGCCGTCGACCTCGTCGGTCCGGTTCGCGTGCGCGACGTTTCCGCGGCCGAGGTCGAGGAAGAGCCCCCGCCGCTCGTCCCAGAGCCGCTCGACGATCGCAGGCGTGATCGACGGCTCCCCGGCCGCGATGCGTGCCAGGCACCAGAGCACGTTGACCACCACCTCGCACGCGAGTGGGCCGCCGGCGTCGAGGATCCGCCGGGCGTCCCAGTCGAGCCTGCGGTTGCCGGCGATCAGGAAAGGGAAGAGCGGACGGGCATGGGCGCGGAATCCCCAGATCGGGTCGAACTTGGGAGAGGAGTCGAGGCCGGACTCGTCCGGCTGGCAGATCCAGAGCAGCCCGTCGCCGTCGAGGTCACGGTTCGCCTCGAGCCAGCGGTGGTGCGCGGCGATGCGCGGCTCGGCCGCCGGGTCGCCCACGGCGATCCGCCAGGCCCAGGCGAGCAGCGGCGGCTGGATGGTCGAGGTGTTGAGCGCGTCCCGGGAGGCGACGTTGTAGGTCCAGCGTCGCTGCCAGTCAACGCGTTCGTGCCAGAAGATCGTGTGCCCGATGAAGCCGTCGTCGGAGCCGCCGGCGAGCAGGCTTCTCAGCTCGCTCTCCGCCCGCGCGGGGTCGAAGCGGCGCCAGACGATCGCGTGGAAGCAGGAGTCCCAATACCACTGCCAGGGGTAGTGGGCGGGGCTCGGCCGCGAGTAGCCGTAGCGGACGCCGTCCCGGTCGCCCTCCGTCCAGTTGCCGCGCAGCGTCTCCGCGGCGATCCGGAGGACGTCGTCGCGGAGGGTTGAGCGCACGCGGGCACTCTAGACTGCCCCCTCTGGCCGCTTCGATCAACGAATCGCTGCTTCGGACGTGGCTGGAGCCGCTGCTCGCGGGGCTGCCCGGTGTGGCTCTGTTCGACGCCCACACGCACATCGGCGCCAACGATCCCGATGGAGCGCGCCTCACGCGCGAGCAGCTGATCGACATACTCTCTCCGCTGGACGCCCGCGGCGTCGTCTTTCCGATGCACGAGCCCGGCGGCTATCGGGAGGCGAACGAGCTGATCCTGGAGGAGGCAGCCCGCTCGGGCGGCCGCCTCGTCCCGTTCTGCCGCCTCAATCCCAACGACGGCGCGGCGGCCGAGGCGTCGAGGTGCGTGGAGCGCGGGGCGCGGGGCATCAAGCTGCATCCGCGCTCGGACGACTTCCTGATGAGCTCGCCCGAGGCGCGGGAGCTCTTCGCGTTCGCCGGGGAGCAGCGCCTCCCCGTACTGGTGCACGCCGGTCGCGGCATCCCGGCGCTCGGCCGCCACACGCTCGAGTATTCGGAGGAGTTCCCGGGGGCGCGGATCATCCTCGCCCACGCGGCAGTCTCCGACCTGAGCTGGATCTGGCGGCACATGCCGGATCATCCGAACGTCTTCATCGACACCTCCTGGTGGGTTCCGGTCGATCTCACCTTCCTCTTCTCCTACGTTCCGCCGGGCCAGATCCTGTTCGCCAGCGACGTGCCCTACGGCGCCCCCGCGCTGAACGCGATCCTCACCATCCGCTGTGGGCTCCAGGCGGGTCTCGCGCCCGACCAGCTGAGAGCCGTCTGCGGAGCGCAGCTCGAGCGGCTGCTGGGGGGCGAGGACCCGATCGACGTCGGCCCGGCGCCGGGCCCGCCTGACGGCGAACGCGACCTCGTCCTCGAGCGGGTCTACCTCTACGCGATGGTCGCCCTCGGCAGGATGATCGCCGGCGCACCCGCGGACGACATCATCGCGATGGCCGAGCTTGCCGCGTCCGTCGAGGAGGATGCCCCGCAGGCGGCTGCGTGCAAGACGATGTCCGAGCTGATCGCGCTCCAGGCCGAGGCGATCGCCGAGGTCGGCGCCAAGGACCTTGCCACCCCGTCGACCCAGCGCCTCGCTCTGCTGAGCCCGCTGCTGCTCGCCGCGACCCTCGCCGCCACCCCTGACGTGGCGGCGCCGGAGGGCACCCCCGTGGGGGGCGCAACCTAGGCCAGGGCGCCCGGGCGGAGCTCGACGAACTCGCGGTCGGTGGCGCGCTCGAGCGCCTCGGCGACGTCCAGGAGCAGCGCATCGGATCCCCAGCTTCCCAGCAGCTGGAGGCCGATCGGCAGCCCGCCGTCCAGGCCCACGGGCAAGCTCACCCCGGGGATCCCCGTCAGGTTCGCGAGCACGCCCTGCCGCGCGTTGGCGGCGTCCGCCGAGATCGGCCCGCTCGGCAGCTCGATGACCGGGTCCTGGAGCGGCGGGGCCACGGCCGGAACCGTTGGCCAGACGAGCAGGTCGACGGTGTCGAACAGCGTCGCGATGCCGCGGCGGATCCGTGTCCTGGCGGCGAAGGCCCGGGCGGTCAGGGTCGCCGGAAGCAGGGCGCGCAGCTTGAGCACCCCGCGGTTGATCACGCCCAGCTCCGGGCTGAGAGCGTTGAGATTCGCCGGCGTGAGCCGGCCCGCCTCCTCGGACTGGGCGACCAGGAGCGCCGCCGGCAGGATCAGCTCTTCGTCCGGCAGCCCCACCTCGAACAGCTCGCCGCCGACCGCCGCGCGGAGCGCCTCGAGCGCCGTCTCACAACACTCGCGAACCGCGTCGGTGCAGTCGCTCCAGTACGGCTCGCGCGGCACGCCGATCCGCAGCCCCTCATCAAGCGGGTTGCGCCGGCGCGCACCCTCGCCTCTACCCTCGGGCAGCTCCTCGTCGAAGAGAACAGATGCCAGCAGCCGGCAGTCGCCCGCGTCGCGGCAGAGCGGTCCGGAAACGATCGTCTCCGTGTTCGGGATGTGGTGTCCGTCCATCGCCGAGCGGCCGAAGGTGGGCTTCAGGCCCGTGAGCCCGCAGTAGGCGGCGGGGTAGCGAATCGACCCCAATCCGTCGGCGCCCACCGCTCCGGAGACCAGCCCGCCCGCGACGGCCGCGGCCGGCCCGCTCGAGGAGCCGCCCGGGCAGCGTTCGAGGTCCCAGGGGTTGTGCGCCGGACCGTAGACGGAGGTGTTGCCGGTGCTGCTCGAGCCGAGCTCGTGCATGTTGGCGACGCCTGCGATCACGGCGCCCGCGTCGCGGAGGGCGCGATACGGGCCGGACTCGCCCGGTCTGAGCTCAACGCCCGGAACGCTTGCCGCTCCGACCGTCTCGGCTCGCCACGGCAGGGGCCACTCGTCCTTGATCAGCACGGGGACGCCGCGCAGCGGGCCGTCCGGAGCGTGATCGAGCATCGCGCGCGACTGCTCCGGAAAGCTCGCGACGACCGCGTTCAAGTCAGGATTTCGGTCCTCGATCCGGGCGAGACAGGCGTCGAGCAGCTCGGCCGCGTCGAGCTCCCCGGCGGCAATCCGCGCGGCCTGCTCGCGCAGCGGCAGGTCGAGGGCGCTCATCGCGGCGGGGCCTTGGAGAGATCGGGCCGAAGCTCCGGCACCACCTCGTCGAGCTCGGCGTCCCGCAGCTGCTCCATTCCGGGCTCGTAAAGCGACCAGACTCCGGTCATGACCATGCGCTCGGTCTCGTCGGCCTCCACTCCCAGCAGCTCGAGCGCGTGCTCCAGGTAGCTCTCGAAGGCAGATGCCGCGTCCATCGGGCACGCACCCTACAGCCGTCGCTTGCAAGAAAACCCCGCAACCCTCCTCGAAAAGGAGTGTTCAATGAAGCCCATGGGCCCGCCCGCTCACGCTTACGCGCGCCTGCACAGGCTGTCGATCGCGATCGCGCTGTCCGTCTTCGCCGCCGCCCTAGCGGCGGCGATCGGCAGCGGCTCGGCCGGGGCGGCGCCGCGCATACTGGTGCTCGGCGCGGCGGCGCCGGCGACTCCGGCCTGTCCGGCGAACTGTCAGGCGGTGGGCAAGACGACCGGCTTCCAGGTTGCGATCGCCGGCGCGAAGGACCCGTTCGTCGTCCCGTTCCGGGGACGGATCGTCGCCTGGTCGATCAAGACCGGAGCTCCGAGCACCAAGCCGAACCCGAACAACAACAACCAGAGCGACTACGAGTTCTTCAACAAGACGTTCGGCGGCGCGCCGAAGGCGCGGATCTCGGTGCTCAAGCCGATCATGAAGGAGATCCGCGAGGGGCACCCGATCTACAAGCTCAAGTCGCAGTCGCCGGTGGAGGAGCTCGCCAGCTTCCTCGGGCAGACCACGACCTTCACCCTCGACACGCCGCTGCGGGTGAAGCCGAACAACATCGTCGCGCTCACCGTCCCCACCTGGGCGCCCGCGTTCGCGATCAACCAGAGCGCGAACACGAAGTGGAAGGCGAGCCGCAAGCGCGGCAAGTGCAACGCCACCGACGACATCCTCGCGGGGAATCCGCAGGAGGCCGTCGGCAGTCAGCGCTCCTACGGCTGCACCTACAGCACGGCGCGGCTGCTCTACTCAGCGACAGTGGTCGCGGACCCGAACCAGGCCCCTAAGAAGAAGAAGTAGCGGGTCAGTCGCAGGTTCCCTGCTGCTCGCACTGCTTCTCGAATGCCTCCTCAGGGCTTCCCGCCGGCGGCGGCACGTCGTTGGTCGCCGAGTCGGGCAGCTTCGGGTTGTAGCTGCCGCGCTTTCCGGTCGTCGACGTCGTCGCGGGCGCGGTGGTGGTGGCAGTCGCGGACAGCGAAACGATGTGCCGGGTCACGACGATCCGTCGAGGGCCGGCTGGCGCAGTCCGCAGTAGGGGCAGTCGCTCACGTCCAGCCCGATCAGCTGATCGCAGCGCCGACAGGCGCGCAGGTTCTCCGGGGCCCTGACCAGGGCCGACTCGGAGGGCGCGAGCGGCAGTGCCGCCGCGACGACGCTCATCTCCTCACCGGTCTCGCGGTCGACGTAGACGCCCTCGGGGCGCACCCTGGCGAGCGCCTCCCTGCCGGAGGCCGGCGCCCGCAGCCTGTAGACCTGCTCCGGGTTCTGCACGGGCGGGAAGATAACCGACGGACTCCCGCAATAGCGTTGGGGTCGTGCGCGTGCTGATCTTTCACGGCTATCTGCTTCGCGGCACGGGGTCGAACGTCTACAGCGCCAGCCTCGCGCAGGCCCTGGCCAAGCAGGGACACGAAGTCCACCTGCTCTGCCAGGACCGCCGCGCCGAGGAGCTGGACTGGGTGGGGGGCGGGATCACCGTGCACGTGCCCGACATCGGCGGCCTGCTCCCCGTCTACGTCCTCGACCGCTACGAGGGCTTCGAGGTCAAGACCTTCCCCGAGCTGACCGACTCGGAATTGGACCGCTACCTCGAGGCGAACGTGGCCGCGGTCCGCAGGATCGTCGACGAGTTCGGGCAGCCCGACGCGGCGCTGGCGAACCATCTGGTCATGGGGCCGGTGATCCTGGCCCGCGCCGCGCTGCGCTTCGCGATCACGGTCCACGGCTCGGACATCACCTACACGGTGCGCCCCCACCCGGAGCGCTTCGTGCCCTTCGCGCGGGAGGGGACGGACGCGGCGGCCGGGATCCTGGCCGGCTCTTCCCACACCGCGCGAGCGCTGTTCGAGACGGTCCCCGATCCCGGACTGCCCGAGCGCACCCGTCTGGGGCCGCCGGGCGTCGACGTTCACCGCTTCCGCCCGCACCCGCCGGACGAGGCGCTGCGGAACCTGGAGCGGCTCGCGGGCAGGCTGCAGTCCGAGGCCGCGGGCGGCGGAGATGACTCCTTCGAGCGGGACGGGCCGGCGATCGCTACGGCGCTCCAGGGCTGGGCCGAGGGCGACGTGCGCGTCCTCTTCGTCGGGAAGCTGATGATCAGCAAGGGCGTCGACCTGCTGGCGGCCGCGTGGCCGTTGATCCATCGGGCGCGGCGCGCCGCGGGCGCGTCGGCTCCGCGCCTGCTGTTCGTCGGCTTCGGGGCGTTCGAGGTCGCGCTCAGGGAGCTGACCGCGGCGCTCGAGGCCGGGGATCTCGATACGGCGAGCCGGGTCGCCGCGCGCGGACGTGGCTACGAAGGGCAGCATCAACGGCCGACACATCCGGCGGCCACAAAAACCGCCGCCGAATCATCGCCGCCGGATCAACCGCTTTCGATACTCACCGGCTTCCTGGAGAGTCCCCCTGAGGGATACGTCGAGGCGGCGCGGGATGCCGCGGGGACGATGCTGATCGGAGGGCGTCTCGAGCACGACGAGGTCGCCGACGTCATGCCGGCCGCCGATGTGTTCGCGATGCCGAGCACCTGGCCGGAGGCCTTCGGGATGGTCCCGGCCGAGTCCGCGGCGTGCGGGGTCCCGCCGGTTTCGGCCGACCACTCGGGGATGCGGGAGGTGGCGCAGTTGCTCGGCGAGGCCGTCGAGCCCGACCTCGGCCGCCTGCTCAGCTTTCCCGTCGGGCCGGCCGCCATCACGGAGCTCGCCGACCGCGTCTGTGGGTGGCTCGAGCTTCCCGCGGACCGCCGGCGGGCCGCCGGGCGGGCGCTCGCCGAGCGCGTCGATCGGCTCTGGAGCTGGGAGGGCGTCGCCCGCGGCGTGATCGCCGCCTCGCGGGGTGAGCTCGACGATCTGCCACGGGTCGTGGCGTAAGCCTCAAACCTGAGCGAAGGTCGGTTCAGGTTCCCTGAATAGAATGGCGCGTCCAATGCGGGGCGTCCCGATTCCAAAGCTGATCGCTGCGGTGATCGCCCTGACCGTCGTCACCTCGGTGATCATGCTGATCCCGGATTGGAACGGCGAGCAGGGGTCGACCGCGGCGGACAAGATCGACACGCTGCTCGACGTGATGATCGTGCTCTCCTCCTTCGTCTTCTCGATCGTCATGGTGATGCTGGTCTACTCGGTCTGGCGCTGGCGGGCTCGACCCGGCGACGAGTCCGACGGCGCTCCGATCCACGGCAACACGCGTCTCGAGATCGCCTGGACGGCGATCCCCACCGTGATCGTGCTCTTCGGCGCGATCTACTCGTGGATCACCCTCTCGAACATCGAGGCTCACGACCCGGATCGGATGGTCGTCGACGTCTACGGCCAGCAGTACGAGTGGCACTTCAACTACCCGGAGCAGGGCGTGACCTCGCGCGAGCTGTACGTCCCGATCGACCGCCAGGTCGAGTTCCGCCTGCACTCCCTCGACGTGATCCACTCCTTCTGGGTGCCGGAATGGCGGATCAAGAAGGACGCGGTGCCGGGGATCACCACCCGCGCCTTCATTACGCCGGATGTGACCGGCGACTTCACGCTGGTCTGCACCGAGCTCTGCGGGATCGGCCATTCGACCATGAGGGCCCCGGTGGTCGTCGAGGACTCCCAGAGCGCCTTCGACCAGTGGGCCTCGAGCCAGGACCCGATTCCGGAGAGCGAACCGAAGCCCGGGGAGACCACGCCCTCGCAGGTGACGCAGTGACGGATCCGACGATTGAGATAATTCGCGGGATGGAAGGATGGCGGGAGTGACTGCGGCCCTGTTGCGGCGGCCGGGCTGGTGGCGGGCCCTGACCTACACGATTCTGGCGGGGGCGTTCGGCCTGGGGCTGGTGGTGGTCCTGCGGAAGATCTCCGGCCTGCCGGCTTTCCAGACCGAGCAGACCGGCTACCCGCAGGTGGTCGTGCCCGCGATCACCTGCTCCCTCGGCTTCCTGATCGGGATAGGCACGGCCGACTACTGGCTCCGCTGGGCGGTTGGGGCACCGACCTTCCCCCACGCGCGCGAGCACGAGGACCACGGCGCCTACAGCTGGCACGACTACTTCAAGGTCAACACCGACCACAAGGTCATCGGGATCCAGTACCTCGTCACGGTCTTCTTCTTCTTTTTCGTCGGCGGCCTGATCGCGATGATCATGCGGGCGGAGCTCGCCCAGCCCGGCACGCAGATCGTCGACCCAAGCACCTTCAACGGCCTCTTCTCGACGCACGCGGCGCTGATGATCTTCGTCTTCGTGATCCCGGCCT
Organism: Actinomycetota bacterium; assembly: GCA_046725395.1. Taxonomy (GTDB): domain Bacteria; phylum Actinomycetota; class Thermoleophilia; order Solirubrobacterales; family 70-9; genus DASUPK01. The sequence continues at coordinate 11,967 of JBKOYL010000018.1, forward strand.
TCGCCGGGATCGCGAACTACGTGCTGCCGCTGATGATCGGGGCGCCCGACATGGCGTTCCCCCGGCTCAACGCCCTGAGCTACTGGATGCTGCCGGTGGCCGGCATCCTCTTCCTGGCCAGCTACCTCGCGCCGGGCGGCGCCTTCGACGCCGGCTGGACCGGCTACGCGCCCCTCTCGACCGGCGCTCCGCTCGGGCAGTCCTTCTTCAACCTGGGGGTGCAGTTCGCCGGTGCCTCATCGATCGCGACGGCACTCAACTTCCTGGTCACGATCGTGACGATGCGGGCGCCGGGGATGAACTTCTGGCGCCTGCCGTTGCTGGTCTGGGCAAACCTCTCGACATCGCTCCTGGTGGTCGCCGCGACTCCCTTCATCGCCGGGGTGCAGTTCATGGTCCTGTTCGACCGGGTCCTGCACACGAACTTCTTCCAGTCGGCCTTCGGCGGGGACGTGATCAGCTACCAGCACATCTTCTGGTTCTATTCGCACCCGGCCGTCTACATCATGATGCTGCCGGGCTTCGGGATCGTCAGCGAGGTGATCTCGGCGCACTCGCGCAAGCCGATCTTCGGCTACCGGCTGATGGCGCTGGCGCTGATCGGGATCGTGGTGCTGTCCTATTCGGTCTGGGCGCACCACATGTTCGTCGCCGGCATGTTCAGCTGGCTGCGCGTCCCGATGATGATCACCACGCTGCTGATCGCGGTGCCGACCGGGATCAAGATCTTCTCCTGGCTGGGGACGCTGTTCCACGGGGTGATCCATCTGAGATCGACGGCGATGCTCTTCGCCCTCGGCTTCGTCGCGACCTTCACCATCGGCGGGATCTCCGGCGTGATGCTCGGGATGATCCCGATCGACATCCACGTCTCGGACACCTACTTCGTCGTCGCGCACATCCACTTCGTGCTCTTCGGCGGCTCGGTGTTCACGATCTTCGCGGGCATCTACCACTGGTTCCCGAAGATGACCGGCCGGATGTACGACGAGCGGCTCGGCAGGGTCCACTTCTGGCTGACGCTGGTCGGGATGCTGGGCACCTTCATCCCGATGCACTGGATCGGGATGGAGGGCATGCCGCGCCGGGTCGCCGACTACTCCGCGACCTTCGGCGACTGGAACCTGTTCATCTCGGTCTGCGCGTTCGTCCTCGGAGCCGCCCAGCTGATCTTCCTCTACAACATGATCGTCAGCTGGCGCTACGGGCCGAAGGCGGGGCCGAACCCGTGGCGCGCGAAGACGATCGAGTGGCAGGTCTCCTCGCCGCCGCCGGTGTTCAACTTCGATGAGATCCCGCGCGTCGTCGGCGGGCCGTACGAGTTCGGGGTGCCCGGCGCGAGGCACGTGATCATGCCGGGCGAGGAGGCGGAGGTCAGACAGCCCGAGAGAGCCGGGGTGGGGGCGCCCTCGTGACGGACGAGACCACGCCCACCGAGACCCAGCGCGAGTCAGAGGAGCGGCAGCGCACCGGTCCCGCCGTCGAGCCCGAGCAGGGCGAGACCGCGATCACCGACGTCGGTACGCCGCAGGAGCACGCCTCCGAGGTCGTCGCGAAGCGCGAGGTCGCGACCTTCGGCGACCCGGACCCGCCCCCGTCGCGAGAGGGGGTGAAGCGTGTTCTCTGCTTCCTCAACGAAGTCGCCGGCGGCCGTAAGCTGCTCACCGCCTGCCGCGAGCTCTCTGACGCCGGCGCCGACTACTTCGCCGTGGTCGCGCCCCAGAATCTGCCGATCGTCGGCCAGCTGGTCGACGTGGAGGAGCGACGGGATGCGGCGCAGAGCCGGGTCGATGTCACGCAGTCGGTGCTGCGGGAGTTCGGCATCTCCTCCGAGGGCGCGGTGATGGACCCGAAGCCTTCGCTCGCCTTGGACGACGCGGTGCGCGCGACCCAGCCCGACTACATCCTGCTCTCCTGCCTGTACGAGACCCGCTTCGGCTTCACGCGTAAGGACCTGGTCGAGTGGGCCAAGGCGCGGTACAGCAGAGTGGAGCACATTCCCGTGCGGGTGGAGGACGACGCGGTCCGCTGGGACCTCACCCACACGCTGGTCGTCGCGACCCAGACCGTGAACAGCAAGGACCTGGTCGAGCGCCTCGAGGAGCGCGCCAGCGAGCGGCCGCACCGCTACACGTTCATCTCGCCGCGCTCGGGCGCGATCACGCGCGAGGAGGTCTGCTCCCGGCTTGCGGCGACGCTCGCGGAGATGTACCGCCACGAGATCGACGCCACCGGCCAGCCGATGAGCCCCGAGCCCTATCCCGCGATCCAGAACGCGATCGAGCACTACCGGATCGACGAGATTCTGATCTCGACCCTGCGGGGCGAGCAGTCGAAGTGGCTCCAGGAGGGCCTGATCGAGAAGGTCCAGCAGCTCACCGACAAGCCGCTCGAGCACGTCGAATCCGACACCGAGCGGGCGACGGCACCGCAGCCCGCGAC
>JBKOYL010000039.1:0-5443 GCA_046725395.1 Actinomycetota bacterium
CTCCCCGGCGCTGCGCGGGCTTCTTCTGCTCCGTCAGCTGGCGGTCGATGCGCTCCAGGATCGCCTCCGCTCGCTTGCGCTCATCCTCGATGATCTCGAGGCGGGCGCGGAGCGCGGCCTTCTCCGAATCGAGCTGATTGCGAACCGCGATGGCCGCCGCTTGCGCGCTCAGCAGCTCCGGCCTGGTGATTGGGGGATCAGCCATCATCGCGTCCCTCGGCTGATGATCCCTTCCAGGAGCCCCAGGACACCGCCGGTGCCGATGTTCCCCAACACGTTGAGCAAGTCGACGGCCGGGCTACCTGTGGGGCCGGCCCCAGCACCCGGGACGGCCCCGCCGCCGGGAACCGTGGGCACGCCGGGCACGGCCGGTACCCCCGGGCTCGTGGCGGCGGGCGCCCCTGCGCCGTGACTCCCTCCGCAGCAGCAGGTGTTCGGCGGGTAGATCACGACGGGCGGGTACTGCGGATAGGGCGGGTACGGGGGATAGGGCGGTGCCTGTCCATCCATCGGGGGCTCCTTCTCGGGCGTGTTCTCAGTCACGCGCCGGACGCTACATAGCCGGCCGGGCCCTCGCAAGAACTGCAAGATCTCGGTCGCGAGTGGGGAGCGTCGCCTGTCCCGGGGGTGTTCGGTTTCGACTTGCCTTATCGCCTATCCCCACACGTCGCGCAGGAGCTCCCACTTGGTGAAGACCCGCGGCGTGCCTGAGCGCAGGCGTCGAGGGCATAGGTCTGGGCAAGGCTTCCTCTGGGCTGCCGACGTACAGGGCGAAAGTATTGGGCACCCATTCAGACGTCCATGCGAAGCGCCGCTTCTCGTCCCAGCCGGAGCGGACGGCATCGAGCATCCCGCGGGCATGAATCCACCCGCAGGTCCCTCCTGTGGCCCTCACGCAAACGCGGGAGGTTCGCGCGTTCATCAGTACGGTTCGGCCATTACCGAGCTTGTCAACGACCACTGCGTGGAGTACCCGCCCGGAACGCCACCGCTCCAAGAGGCGGAGGTCGCCCGGCTAACTGACGAGGTTCCGGGCTGGGAGCGCAACGGCACGGGCAGCCTGACCCGCGAGTTTGCGTTCGACGACTTCAGCCGTGCGTTCGGACTCGTAGTGCGGGTCGCGCTGCTGGCCGAGGCGGAAGGCCACCACCCGCGCGTGGTGCTCGAGTGGGGACGGGCCGCCTTCACGACCTGGACGCACACCGCTGATGGGCTCACCCGCAACGACTTCATCCTCGCGGCGAAGATCGACCAAATCGCCGCGCCTAAGTGATTTTCATCGTTAGCGCGAGGCGCGGGGCGCGCCTTCGGGCGGTGCCGCTGCCCGGGTGTGGGCGACCACGACCAGCGGCGTCATTTGCGTGGGTTCGCCGGCTCCCGCCAAAGAGCCGTACCACTCCAACTGGCCAAAGCGGGCCCGCCTGAGCATCGAGCCCAGCTCGCCAACGCTGTAGACGCGCATGTCGTAGGCCCGTGCCGGGCCCCAGCGGGCGTCGTCTCTCAGGCGCTGGGTTTCGTGCAGGATGCCGCGCCTAGCATCGAAGCGGCGCTCGACGCGCAGCGTAGCCCCGCCGGGCAGCGCGCGCTCTTCGTGAGCGACCAAGCGCGCCTCGAGCGCCCGGCGGTGAAGGGTTTCGATGACTAGCCGCCCGCCGGGGATGAGAACCCGCTGAAACTCGCACAGCGCGCGCTGGTCCCCGTGATCACCCAGATACCCAAGCGCGGTGCCGAGGTTGAGGATGGCGTCGAACCGCCCGGTGCAGAACGGGAGGTTCGAGTAGCAGCCGCGCACGAACCGCGGCCAGCGTGCGCGCCCGGCCGATCGCCGCCCCGCCGCGAGTAGGAGCGCGGAGCGATCGAAGGCGACCACGCGATAGCCGAGGCGGGCGAGCGGGAGGGCGTGCCGGCCGGTGCCGCAGCCCGCGTCGAGGATGAGCGCGCCCGGGTCGCAGCCGACCAGCCGAGCCGCCGCGAGCGCCTCCTCGGTTGAGGCGGCGTCAGTTCTCTCGGCGCGCACCGTGCGCAGGTAGGCCGGATGGTCGAAGAAGCTGCCCTGTTCCGGCTCAACGTCCAGTGCCGTCCGGTCGCCGACATCACGCCCAAAGTCGCGCTCCGGTCGGTCGTCACCGAGACCGCGGCCGGCCCGGGGCACGATGCGTCGGAGTTGGGACATCCCTTCAGTCCTGAACGCCTGCTGTCCGCGCCAGCGTACGGCTTTCGCTGGCAGGTTGTTGATCCATCAGAAACCGGCCTGTGGTGTGCGAATCTTTGGCTGTGACCGAGCTCGCTAGGGCGCACTGTGAGGCCTGTGCACCGGGCACGCCGCCGCTTCCAGAGGAGGAGGCAGCGGAGCTGTCCTCCGAGGTCCCGGACTGGGAGCGCGACGGAAACCGTTCCCTTCGCCGTGAGTTCTCGTTCCCGGACTTCCGGGACGCGTTCGGGTTCGTCGCGCGGGCGGCGCTGATCGCCGAGGCGGAAGGCCACCACCCCGATATCGAGCTGGGTTGGGGCCGCGCGTCATTCGAGCTCACGACCCACGCCGCCTCCGGCCTAACGCGTAACGACTTCGTACTCGCGGCGAAGATCGATCAGCTCGCGGGCGCCTGATCCGAGCGACGCACGCTTGCCAAGAGCCCAGCCATTGCCACGGTCACTGCGCGTCCCATGCGAAGCGCCGCTTCTCGTCCAAAGCAGCCACTTCGGCAGGCGCTCCACCCAGGACGGTCAGGCTTCCGCTTTAACGCGAAAGCAGAAGCATGCGTGGGGCGTAGGCTTCGCAAGCGTCATCGAATACTGCAGAGGGAGGTGCCATGGAGCCCCATCCATACCGAGAGGCCTTCGCGGATCGGGATCTCGACCGGGTGGTTGCGTTGCTCGCGGACGACGTTGTCTTCCATTCCCCCGTGATCAGCGCGCCCGGGTTTGAGGGTCGCGACTCGGTCGCCGCGCTGCACAGGATGATCTTCAATCGGGTCAGCGATGTGGAGTACACACACGAGCTCGGCGACGAGTCCGCGCACATCCTCGTCGTCAACGCGAAGATGCTCGGCAAGCCGTACAAGGCGACGCTCCTGCTGGAGCTCAATGCCGACCGGAAGATCCGCGAGATCTGGGTGATGGTGCGCCCCCTGACAGGCGCGGTCGCGATCGCCGAGGCGATCGGATCGCAGCTCGCCGAGCGTCGGGGACCGGGGCGTGCTCCAACCGTGCGGGCGCTGACCAAGCCTCTGGCGGGCATGGCCGCGATGACGGACCGGACCGGGTCGCGGTTGATCGATGCCCTGAACCGCTCGACGGTCTAGACCAACGCCGTTGGTCGAGCCCGCGGCGTTGCGATTGGCGCGGCTGCTCCGCGCGAGGACCGGCAGCGCTGATGCCGCTACGGACTGGACGGGCTCAGAGAGAAACCACCGAGAGCAGGTACTCCTGCGGCAGCCGCAGGCTGCCATCGGTCGCCTCGTTTCGCTCCTCGAAGATCGCGATCAGCTTCTCGCCGAGCTCCGGGAAGCGATCGCCGAGCATCTGGCGCGCCGTGACCAGCCGCCCGAAGCGATCGAAGAAGTAATCGGCCCATTCTCTGGTCGACCCCCATTCGATCGTCGCCGAGTGACGCTCGAACTCGAACCCGGTCGCGTCCGGGAACATCTCGCGGACGTGGTCCGCGCTTCCCCAGAGGATCGGGGGCTCGGCGAAGTCGGGAGGCGGAGGCATATGGGAGGCGCTCGCCGCGAACACATCGCCCACGGTCCCCTCCGGGGTCCAGCAGCAGATCGCGATGGCGCCGCCGGAGCGGCAGACCCGAGCCATCTCGTCCGCCGCACGCCGGTGGCGGGGAGCGAACATGTGCCCGAAGGTCGAGAGGACCCGATCGAAGCTGCCGTCGTCGAAGGGCAACTCCTCGGCGTCGCCCTCCACCCATTCGATCTCGAGACCGGCAGCCTCGGCCTTCCGACGCCCCGCCTCGAGCAGCGCGGGCGCTAGGTCGATGCCCGTGACCCGCGCCCCTGCCCGCGCGGCGGGCCGCGCCGCGTTACCCGTGCCGCAGGCGACATCGAGGACGCTCATCCCCGACTCGACGCTGGCGCGAGCGACGACTCGCTCGCCGACGTGGCTGATCAGGTCGGACAGCGGCGGGTAATCGCCCGCCTCCCAGATCGCGCGCTGGCGCTGCCTGAACTCCTCCATCGCTGGTTCGGTGGCTGGCATCTGCCCTCCTCTCGCTCGGTGCCGGGGTACGGCGGGCGGATCAGATTGACTTGCCGCGATTGGTCCCCGAACCCGGGCCCCGCGTTACATGAGGAGATGAGTCTGACGACTGGTTCGCGCGAGAAGCGAGCGCCAGGTCGAAAACCGCTCCTTTCCATGCGAAGCGGCTACTGCTTCTCGTCCAAAGCAGCGGTCAAACCCTCCGGCCGGCAGCACGCCTAATCGTTCTTGACGGCGTTCTGCCTGCGTGCATACGATCGGATCGCGTCGGACCGCAACACTTTGAGTCGTGAGACAGCACGTAAGCGCGGGTTTCCATCGCGGATGTCGCGTGAGGAGGTGACCAGGATGAAAACGAGGCCCCGCACGCGAGTCACCGCGATGGCCGCTGCTTGCATGGCGGCGATCTGTCTCGCCCTGCCGGCGACGAGCACGGCCGCTGGTTCGAAGCGGTCGGACAAGATCGAAGCGATGGCGCGCCATCTCCGCTCCGACCTCAAGGGAATCCTCGTGCGCGCTCGCGCCCAGCTGATCCAGCTCTCGCGCCTGCCCTCGGTCCAGGCGGGCAACGCCTCCGCGTGCAGCTCCGACATGGCTGCGCGCGCAGGCGATCCCCGCTACACCGCGCTGGGTGCCGCAGACCTCTCGGGCAACCTCTACTGCCTCTCGATCCCCTTCGCGCCCCCGATCAGCATCGCCGACCGCGCCTACTTCCTGCGGGCGCTCGGCACCTTTGACCTCGGCGTGGGCGACTTCCAGGTAGGGCGGGCAACCGGGCAGGGGTCGGTGGGTCTCGGGTTCCCGGTGGTCGCCGGAGGTCGCACCTCCGGCATCGTCCTCTCGCCCCTCTCGCTCGCCTGGCTCGATCCTCGCATCGAGGCCCAACGCAGGCGGCCTGCGCGTGACCTCCTCGTCATCGACGACCACGGAACCGTTCTGGCCCACGCCGGCCCCGCCGCGGTCACTCAGGGAGCGAATCTCGGCGGTACGGCGCTCGTCAAGAAGGCGCTCAAGCTCGACCGAAGTGAGGGAAAGACGCGGTTTGGCGGCAAGCGCGTCTTCGCGGCCATCGACGTCGTCCCGCTCTCCGACGGGGCGATCCACCTGGCCGTCAGCGGCCGCCTCAAAGGCTGATCCCTGAACAGCTGGGATAACGCCTCTGTGTCGCAGTTGTCCGACGGTCGCTGCATTCCCATGCGAAGCAGCAGTCAGTTGGAGGACTACTGCTTTTCGTCCA
>JBKOYL010000014.1:0-8768 GCA_046725395.1 Actinomycetota bacterium
CGCCAGCTCACGGCTCTGCTGGGCGAGGATGCTCAGCACCCGGTCGGTCTGACGAAGCGCGGGGTTCGCCCGGTCGATCACCTCGCCGAGGTCTCCGCCCCGACCGGCGAGCCCGGCGCCAAGGTCGTTGAGGATCAGCCGGAATCGGTCGCGGTAGGGGAGCCTCTGGATGTTCTGGACCAGGTCGAGGTCGACGGTCGTGCCGTTGTTCTCCAGCGGCAGCAGGTGCTGGCCCTCCCCCGGCTGGCCGTCAGGGATCGTCGGGAGCTCGCCCGGCGGCTCCTGACCGGATGCGTATGGCTGGGCCGGCGTGCAGTCGATGTAGCGCTCGCCGATCAGCGACTGCGGTCGGATGATGCAGCTGGCGTCGGTGCGGAAGTCCTTGTAGCCCGGCTCGGTGATGTCCATGACCACCACGGCCTTCCCCGGGACGGCGTGGTCTCCCCCCTCCCTGCTGACGATCTCGTCGTCTTTCGAGACGTCCACAGAATCAACCGTTCCGACGGTCGCCCCGGCGACCCTGACCTCCTCCCCGCTCACGATGAAGGAACCGTTGTCGAACACGGCGCGGACCTTGTACGGACCCGATGAGCCGTCCGAGCCGACCGCGGGCAGAGCGATCAGCATCACACCGACGAGCAGCGCGGCGCATATGACGACGAGTCGCCTCATGGCCCGGGCACCACGTCGTTCGGGTCACAATCGCCGGGGGTGAGGTTGCCGAGGTCGAGGAACGGGTTGCTCCCGTCCGACTGGGGCTGGCTGGCCCCGCCCGGGCAGCGGCGGAAGACTTGGAAGTTGCTGGTCCCGAAGGCCCCGTAATCGTCGAATATCTGGGAGACCGGGATCGGCTCGAGGTTCGGCGGAGCGCCGCCGGTGTAGTGGAAGACCCCCATCGCGGCGGGGAGAGCGCGAACATAGTGCCCGTTGGCGTCGTAGTAGCCGGCGGAACGACCCAGACCTCCGATCGCGCTGAAGATGTCGGGCGAATAGGGGCGGAGGAACCGGAGGACGTGGTCCCCCTGCTGCATCGCCGCGACCGCCGCCGGGATCGCGGTGCTCGCCTGGGCCTGCAGGGGGGCGAGGTCGGCGGCGGCATTGGTCAGGTCGTTCGCCTTGCCGGGGCGGTTGACCGCCAGGCGGAGGTCGTGGAAGACCGGCACGGACTTCTTCACCACCGGCCTCAGCTGCTTGAGGAAGGGAGCCAGATTCTTGGTCGCGGTCTTGGATGCATTCACCAGCGGGTCGAGGTCGTCGAGCGCCGGGCGGAGGTTGTGGAAGGTCGTGTTGGCCTGCCGGATGGCGCCGGGGAGCGCCGCCAGCGCCCGGTCGAATGACCGGTTCTGGCGCGCAACCGCGCTGAGGGCGACATTTGCGTTCTCGGTGAGCGCCGAGAGGTCGTCGCGGCGCTCAGCCACCGCGGTGACGACGCTCGCCCCGTTGACCAGGAAGTCGGTGAGCACACCCTCGTCGCGATCGAGCTCCTGGAGGAGGCGGTCCGTGGCGACCAGCGACGGGCTCAGGTACTTGAAGGTCTGATTCGCCTCCTCCGCCTTGCCGGCGTAGACGGTCGCCGACCCCTGGATGATGTCCTGCAGCGCCTTGCGCTCCGGCTCCCGGAGGGTGTTGAAGAGCTGATCGAGATCGACGGGGCTGGTCGTGTCGACCTCGGTGATCGTCGAGCCGTCGGGGAGCACCGGCGTGTTGTCGGGTCCGGGCTGGATCGAGACGTAGCGGTTCGCGATCCCCGACAGGGAGGTCGCCCGGATGATCGCGGAGCTGCCCTCATGGAGCGCTCGGTCCACGGAGATGTCGACCTGCGCCTGGCCGTTGTCCGTCAGCTTGATCTCGTCGACGCTGCCGACCGGCACCCCGCCGATCAGGACCTGGTTGCCCTTGACCAGCTGCCCGCCCGTCTCGAACAGCAGGCGGTAGCGGCTCGAGGAGTCGCCGCCGGAGAAGAGCAGAATCAGGATCGCGATCGCGACGAGCACCAGCGCGCCGATCGCAGCCAGGCGCCTGAACCCGCCGCCTCTCCGTACCCGCGCGAGCTGCGGTGAGACAGCCTCTTCCCGAGGCGTCACCGTCCGCGCCTCGGCGCGGTCGCCACTGCTCTCGAGCCTCGAGCCTCCGTTCGGGTCCCTATGACGGCCCCTTCCTCCAGCAGCTCCTCACCTGCTTCCCGCGGTCTCCTCTCCTGCCGCATCCTGCAGCTCCGCGATCCTACCTCGGAGCCGAGCCGCAGTCCTCGTGATTGGCCGCCGTTCCCCGGCGTTAATGGGTGCTTAATCGCACGGATTTCGACCCGTTTTCGGGCTCCCCTGCCGCCCGCTTGGCCGGCACCCGTGCTAGCGGCGGCGATTAGCGATCGGGGGCGGCTGGCGCCGCCCCCGGATCGACGGACGGTGCCGACTCCGCTAGACGGCGGCGGCCTCGGTGTCCTTCATCGACGCCTTGATCTCCTCCCTCAGCTCCGGCGTGTCTTCATGCGAGTGGACGGCCACCGCGTGCTGCACCGCGGCCTCGACCAACTCCTCCTCGGAATCGGCCGCGATCCCGACGCTGCAGTTCATCACGCTCGGGGTCTCGCGGCAGTCGACGTACTTCCGGGCCATGTGCCCTCCTTTCTCCCCCCTGCTACCTGGCACGACCTACGGACCGCACCGACAGGATCCTCCACCGCGGGCCGCCGCAGGTCAAGGGCATCAAAGCCTGCGTCCGCTAGAGGACGGCGGCCCAGCAGGTGACCGTGCTGACCATCAGGAGCGGGGCGAGGACGATCACACCCGCCCAGGCGAGGACGCGCATGCCGAGCGGGCCTTCACCGCGAAGCAGCTCGAGCAGTCCGGGCTTCGAGGGGTCAATACGCATCATGAGAATCCGGGCCTCGATCGGTGAGGGTTCAGTGAAGGTAGTAGTGAGCCCTCACGATCGGTTCACCGACTCGGCCCGAAAAGCGAAAAACCCCGCGGTCGGCAGGGCTTCCCTGAGCACCGCTACCGGGATTCGAACCCGGGTTTCCGGACTGAGAATCCGGCGTCCTAGTCCCCTAGACGATAGCGGCGTGTAGGTGACGGTCCGGCAGTGTAGCCAAGGGTCTTGGGGGCTTCGGCGGGTTCGCCCCCGCGCCGTTTCCGGCCCGGCAGCTTCACGCTAGATTTGTTCAACCTGCGGCCCTGGAGGAACTGGCAGACTCGCGGTGTTCAGGTCGCCGTGTCCGAGAGGACGTGTGGGTTCGAATCCCACGGGCCGCATCGACCTCACATCGACAACGCGCCGGCACGACAGGATGAGGAGGCCCTGCCGAGTGCTCGGAGCCTTCCTCTGGCAACGTGAGGAATTACGGAATCGGTTCGGTGGGAACTACTGATCCGGCTCCCGCCGCCCCCCGACCCGCCGCAGAGCGGAGCGGGCGGCGTTGTAGCCGTTCATCCCGTGGGCCCCGGGACCCGGCGGTGTCGCCGCCGAGCAGATGTAGACGCCCTCGACGCCGGTGCTGTAGGGGTCGAGCGCGAGGCGCGGTCTGATCAGCGTCTGCCAGGGCGTGTTCGCACCGGTGATGATGTCCCCCCCGACGTAGTTGGGGTTGTACGAGCTCAACTCGCCGGGGCCTCGCGTCGAGCTGGCGACGATCCGCTCGCGTAAGCCCGGCGCGAACCGCTCGATCTGGGCAAGGACGGTCTCGGTCGCGTCCTCCGCGTAGCGCTGCGGCACGTGCGCGTAGACCCAGACCGGGTGGAGGTCGCCGCGAGAGCGGCCCGGATCGGCGAGGTACTGCTGCCCGACCAGGACGAACGGCCGCTCGGGCATCGAGCCCCGGTTGATGGCGGCCTCGGCGGTCACGAGCTCGTCGAAGGTCCCGATGACGTGGACCGTGCCCGCCCAGCGGCAGGCCTCGTTCCTCCACGGCACCCCTCCCTCGACCGCGAGGTCGAGCTTGAACGCTCCCGGCCCGTGGCGGTAGCCCCGATAGGCGCGGGCGACCCGGGCCGGCAGCCGGTCCCCCATGATCTCCGCGATGGCCCGCGGGGCGAGGTCGAAGGCGACGACGTCCACACCCTCCACCTCGGCGAAGGACGTCACCCGCTGCTCCGTCTCGATCCGTCCCCCCTGCTCCCGCAGCACCGAGGCGAGCGCGTCGGTGATCGACCCGGACCCTCCCTTCGCGACCGGCCAGCCGAAGGCGTGGCCGGCATCGATCAAGGCGCAACCGACGGCCGAGCTCATCGGCCGGCTGAGCGGGCTGAAGGAGTGCGCCGCCACGCCACCGAACAGCGCCCGCGCCTGCGCCGTCTGCCAGGCCCGGGCCAGCACCGTCGCTGGCGCGGCCGCCGGAATCCCGAACCGTGCGAGCCGGAACGGGTGCCGCGGCAGGTGGATGATCGGGGCCAGCACGTCGTCGAGCAGGGCCCCGAAGTGAGCGGAGGACGACCCGAACACTCGCTTCCACGCCGCGCCGTCCTCCCCCAGTCCGCGCGCGGTCTCTTCCACCGAGCGCACCATCACCCCAGCGCTGCCGTCGTCGAGCGGATGCGCGAGGCTGACCTCGGGCCACAGCCACTCCAGCCCGTGCTCTTTGAGGTCGAGCGAGTTGAGGAACGGCGAGCCCGCCGCCATCGGATGGGTCGCGGAGCAGTCGTCGTGCAGAAGCCCCGGCTCCGTCAGCTCGCTCGTCCGGGCGCCGCCGCCGATCCGGTCCTCGGCCTCGAGCAGGGTCACCTCCACCCCGTTGCGCGCCAGCTCCACGGCGCAGGCGAGGCCGTTGGGACCGGAGCCGACGACGATCGCGTCGCTCAACGACTCGGCGAGTATCCAGGAGACTCCGAGCCCCCGACCGGCAGAGGCACTTCGCGGCCGACCGCGCCGCCCTCGATCACCACCGGGAAGTCGAAGGACTCGTCGAGCCACGGCTGGCTCGTCACCATGTCCTTGACCGCGACCGTGCCCTCCTCGATAAGGCCGTCGACCGGATCCCAGATCTCGTAGTGCTGATACCCCCGCCCGCGCATGGTCGGCTCGGACTCGAGGTAGATCAGCCGCACGTCCCCGGGCCCGAACCGGCAGCGCTCCTGGACCGCCTCGAGCAGCTGGGGGCCGTGGAAGTGAGCGTCGCCAAAGTTCCAGCCATTGACGACGTTCGAGATCAGCTCCCCCTCCCGGACGTCGTAGGCCTCCATGTCATCGACGGCGTGCGGGAGGAGGGCGTTCAGCCCGCGCCCGTGTGAATGCATCGCGCGAAAGGCGAGGCCCCTGTTGAGGAGGTAAAGCGCCGTCTCGCGGTCGTAGATGTCGCCGACCTGCTCGACGATGGTCCGCGCAGCCTTCTTGATGTGAGCGTCGAGCCTCTCCTCCGCCCCGCTCCCCTTCCGGAACAGCCAGGCGCTCGTCGCCCAGTTGCCGGCGTAGTACCGCATCGACGGCAGGAAGGAGATCTTGTCGGGACGGTTCCCCCCGATCAGGGGCACGAGGAGGCATGGGATCGCGAGGACCGCGATCAGCAGCGGGTCGTCGAGCGTGGAGATCGGGGTGTCGCCGTAGTGGCCGAAGAGGAAGAGCAGCCCGAAGATCATGAACAGGTTCCACTCGAGCGGCACGGCGAGCGGGAACATCGACGTGATGTTCACGTGGAAGAGGATCATCCCGATGATCGCGATGGTCCGCACGGTGTCGTTGTCGACGGTGATCAGCAGCAGTGGCCAGGTGAACTCCTGGACCGTGCCGAAGTGCGCGATCCCGGCCGCCAGCCGCGACGGCATCATGTCCTCCGGGTAGTCGCGCCACAGCCGGCGCTTGAACGCCCGCGGGATCAGCGGGGCGTTGCTCATCATTGTCGAGACGACGAAGGGAAAGTGGCTGTTCAGCTTCGAGGCCGCCGCGCCCCACCAGATGGCGAGGAAGACGAACTGCCAGGCCACCACCCAGTGCTCGAACGGGAACAGCCCTACGACCAGTATCGTCGCGTAGATCTCGGGACGGGCGCCGAGGAACGAAACCTTGTCGCGCAGACCCAGGAGCGCGAGCAGGCCGAGCAGGACCGCGATGCCGGCCGGCGGGAGCTTTCCAGCCGAGCCCGCCTCGCCGACCCCCGACGCCCCCAGTAAGAAGACGGCGGTCGCGAGCACACCCCCGTAGAGCGCGACGTCGAGCGGCGTCCGTGCCGTCCCCGCGGTGAAGGGCACCTTGTCGGGCCAGGGCGGCAGCCGCACCGTACCGGTCCGCAACCAGTAGAGGACACCCCCGATCGGCGGCGTGAACCGAAAGCTGAGCGGCATCGAGCCGGCGCCCAGGCCGAGGATCTCCCAGAGCAACAGCCAGACGGCGAGCTTCTCGAAGACGATCGGCTCGGTCCACCAGTCGCCAAGGCTCCCCGGGCTCCCCAATCCGGACGTCAGCGAGATGACGAACAGCGCGCCGACGCTGAACACGATCAGCTTGAACGCGTAGAGGAAGTAGACGAAGGTGGGCGAGCCGAACCCGTTCCCTCCCCAGTCCTGGACCAGGGGCTTGAGCCGCGACAGGTGCGGCTTCGCCTTCCACTCCTCCAGGTCGAACGGCGGGGGTGAGGGTTCCAGGAATCCCATCGCGTTCCGATCAACCCTATTCGCTCGCCTGCCGAAGGAATGGCGGCAGCGCCAGCCGCAACTTCGGCCACCGGCCGTCGTTATAGGCGTCTGATGCCTGTCCGAATGCGCAGGGGCTGGGTGTTACTGGCGGGCGCCGCCTGCCTGGCGCTGCTCGCGCTGCTCGTCCGGGGCGAGACATCGCACGCGGCGAACGGCAAGCCCAATGTCATCATGTTCACCACCGACGACCAGACGGTCCGCGATCTGATCGCGATGCCGAAGACGCAGGCGCTGATCGGGAGCCAGGGCGCGAGCTTCCCGCACGCCTACGTCTCGATGTCGCTCTGCTGCCCGTCACGGGTGACGGTCCAGACCGGCCAGTACGCCCACAACCATCACGTGATGGGCAACACCCCGCCGCAGGGGGGCTACAGCCAGTTCAACGACAAGAACGATCTGCCGCTCTGGCTCCAGGCCGCCGGCTACCGGACCATCCACATCGGCAAGATGCCTAACGGATTCGGGACCGAGACGAACGAGACCTACGTCCCGCCGGGGTGGGGTCCGTTCAACGGCGGCGGCGGATCTTCCCGCGGAGAGTTCTACGGCTTCATCAAGCCCGTCTCGGCGTATTACGGGTTCTATCTCGACCAGAACGGCACCCTGAAGCAGTACGACGCGGACGACTACCAGACCGACGTCTACTCGGACATCGCGGTCGACCGGATCGAGCACCACTTCAACGCTCACTCGGGCGAGCCGCTCTACATGCAGGTCCAGTTCTTCGCCCCGCACGACCCGGCAGACCCGGCCGCCCGCCACGCCGGCGCCTTCGCCACCGCGCCTCTTCCGATCGACAATTCCTTCAACGAGAAGGACGTCCGCGACAAGCCCGGCTGGATCCGCGCCATTCGCCGGTTCGGCTTCGGGCTGATCTCGAAGATCCAGGCTCGTTACCAGCGCCGGCTCGAGACCCTGCTGTCGGTGGACGACGCCATCGAGCGGATCGTCAACACCCTCTCGGCACGGGGGGCGCTCGACAACACCTACCTGATCTTCACCTCCGACAACGGCTTCATGCAGGGCCAGCACCGTCTCCACCAGGGCAAGTTCGCGCCTTACGAGCCATCGATCCAGGTTCCGCTGATGATCCGCGGTCCCGGCATCCCCGCCGGCGGCCAGCCGCGAGCCCTGGTCTGGAATGGGGACATCACGGCGACCATCCTGAAGATCGCCGACGCCGCTCCGGGCCTACCGCAGGACGGCCGTTCGCTGCTCCCCTATGCACAGGATCCGAACCTCCAATCGACGAGGCCGATCCTGATCGAGACCGGCCCGCCGGGCGCCACGAACGAGCCGGGAACGCCGGTGAGCGCGGCGAGCGGGAAGCGCGTCCACTTCAGCAAGTACGTGAAGAACCTCGACCAGGACCACACCGCCCAGATCGCGCGCGCGATCGTAGCGCCGCGTTATCGAGCGATCCGAACCGGGCGCTACCTGCTCGTCAAGTACTCGGACGAAAGCCGCGAGCTCTATGACCTGAAGCGAGACCCGCTCGAGCTCAAGTCGAAGTACAAGGACTCGCGCTACTTCCCGGTGCGGAAGTTCCTGCTCAAGAAGCTCAAGGGACTGGTGCTCTGCGCGGGCGCCGATTGCACCACCGAGATCGGCAAGCCGCCGAAGCCGCTTGCCCAGAAGAAGAAGCGTCAGCAGCGGAAGAAGCCGTAGGGCGGAACCCCGGATAGGGTCCGCTCGTGGCGCGCACCCTGAGCGCGAACGAGGCGGCGGCCCTGTTCGAGCCCCGCGACACCTTCGCGATGCCCCTCGGCCCGGGCCAGCCGCCGGCCCTGCTCGAGGCGCTCGGCAAGCGCGACGACTGGGACGAGCTCCGGATCGGCACGGCCCTGCTCTTCGTCCTCACGCCGCTCTTCAACCACCCGAACGTCCACTACCTGTCGGGCTTCTTCGGTCCGATCGAGCGTGCCCTCCGTGACCAGGGCGCCAACATCAGCTTCGCCCCGGCGGACTTCCGCCGCTTCGCCCCGATCCTCGAGGACCAGCAGCCGCGCGTGATGGCGACGGTCGCCGCGCCGCCGGACGCGGACGGCTGGTGCAGCCTCTCGCTGCACGCGGGCAGCACGTACCGTGAGATGCTCGCGGTGTCGGAGGACCCGGACCGGCTCCTGGTCGTCGAGGTCTCGGACG
>JBKOYL010000047.1:0-6850 GCA_046725395.1 Actinomycetota bacterium
CGTCGTCGCTACTTGAGCTCCCCGAGTGAGTCGCGCAGGCGGTCGAGCATCGACCACAGGTCCGGCATCTGATCGCGGTCCGCGACGATGCCGAAGTCCATGTGGCCGCAGTAGCTCATCACGGTGATGTCTGGTTGGAGCTTTCCAGGGCGAGGAACTGTGCGTCGAGGCTGGTCAGCTGACGCATCGGCCGATCATATGCCCGAGATTCGGCGGCGGTCCACGTTTCGGAAATGTTTGCCGAGGCAAACGTTCGCCAGGAAGTTTTCCGGCCCAAGGAGGAATGGCATGGACCTCGGATTGCTCGTCTTGCGCGCGGTCGTCGGCCTGCTCTTCGCCGGACACGGCGCGCAGAAGCTGTTCGGCGTGTTCGGCGGCGGGGGCCTCGAGGGGACGGCGGGGATGTTCGACAAGATCGGGCTGCGTCCCGGGAGCGTGCAGGCCCGGGCGGCCGGCACCGCCGAGTTCATGGGCGGCCTGTTGCTCGCCGTGGGACTCTTCACGCCGTTCGCCGCCGCGGCCGTGATCGCGGTGATGACCGCCGCGGTGGTCACCGTCCACGCTCCGAACGGCATCTGGAACACCAATCGGGGCTACGAATACAACCTCGTCCTGGTGGCCGCCGTCTTCGGCCTGGCCGCGATCGGTGCAGGCGCCTGGTCGCTCGACCACGTCTTCGGCTTCGACCTGAACGGCGTCGCCTGGGCGCTCGGCGCGCTGATCGCCGGCCTGCTCGGCGGCATCGGCGCGGTGCTCAGCGGGCGGACCGCGGGCGGCCGCGAGCCGCATCCGGTCTCGTAGGCGCAATCCCCGGTCGCCGCGCGGCCGCGGCGTGGATCAGGCCCAATCGGCCCAAAACATCGTGATTTGCAGGGAAATCAGCATCTGCTAACATGTACGGCCCCGCCGGGCCATGGAAACCCGGCATTTGCAGCGTTTTCGCGCAGTTCTTCCACCCATCGGCAGCCTTCGCGAACGCAGCACTCGACCGCGGAGGTAGCCCATGCCCAAGACCACAACCGCAACAAAGCGCTCCCACGCGCCCCGCACCCGCCGCTGGACCTGCTCCGGCTGCGAGGTGACCGTGCGCTATGCAGCCGGCAGCAAGTCGACTCCACGCCGCCCCGAGGGCTGGACCAAGCAGGGCGGCCAGTGGCTCTGCCTGCACTGTCAGCGTGAGAAGGCCGTCGAGAAGGCGACCATCGGCGCGAACGGTGACGGCTGGGCCTCCCGGCGTCAGGCTCTGCTCGAGTTCGAGCTCCGGCGCAGCCCGGATGTGCCCGACGGCGTGATCGCCAAGCGAGCGAACTGCTCCACTGGCCACGTACGCAAGGTTCGCGAGGAGCTCGTGCGCGGCGGCAAGCTCCCCAAGGCCGCCTAGCGGGCGGCCAATCCGCAGCATCTCGGAGCGGCGTTGCCGTAAATAAGTAGTTTCAACACGCCCCGATCGGGTAGAGGGCGCGCAATTGAACCTGCCGAACCGTGCCGTCGCACGGACGGGGGAACCACGTGGAGCCTCGGCTCCGAGGGCGAATCGGTAAGTCGAATCCGTAGCGCACTCTTTCGGCGCGAGCCCGTCAGCTAACCCCGTAGGCCTGAGAAAGAGAGGTTTGCATGGGCACGTTGATCGATCACCTCGCCTCGGACCGAGTTCGGGGGGCGCGGCTCGTCCTCGCGTACGCGATCGGGATCCTGATCGGCGTCGTCGTCGCGCTTACCGCGTTGCTGGCGGCGGGCACGACGCCGTAGGCGAGCTCCGGCTCAGTCCTCGAACGGCAGCAGCTCGCGCGCGCCGGTCAGCTCCAGCACCCGCTGGACCTGGGGCGCCGTGGCTGGGGTGATGCGCAGGCGCCGGCCGTCGCCCTCGGAACGCGCATTGAGGTTAAGGAGCAGGCGTATTCCGGAGGCGTCCATGAACTCGAGCTGGTCGAGATCGAGGACGATCCTGGTCGCGTCGCTCGCCTCCGCGCGCTCCACCTCTCGATCGACGAGGCCGATCACCGAGAGGTCCATCTCCCCTGCCACTCGGATGTACTCGTGTCCTCGTATGCGGTCGCTGCGCACCACGAAGCGCCGGCCGTCCAGCTCCAGCGCACCTTCTCGCCCCTGTGACATCTGAACCTCCATGAGTCGATGGCTACCTACAAGGAGCGTCGGGGACTCCCCGTGGGTTACGCCAACGGGACCGCAAAACGCCGAATTTGCGTCCTTGCGGCGTTACTGGCCCTGTGCCCTTCGATCGATGGTGGCGCGGGCCCGCTGCAGCGCACTGTTCACCGCCGGAACGCTCGTGCCGAGCCGCTCCGCGGCCTCCTCCGCGGAGAAGCCGAGCACCTCGCGCAGGATCAGGACCGCCCGCTGCCTTCCGGTGAGGAGCCGATCCGCCATCAGCAGAGCGCTCTCCAGCGCCTCCCGCCGCTCGTAGGAGTCCGCCGGGTCGGTATCGAGCGCTGCAGCCGGAGTCTCGTCTTCGAACGGAACCACGTGCCGCCTGCGCCGAATCGCGTCCAGAGCCGTGTTGGTCGCGATCCGGTAGAGCCACCAGCGCACCGAGCCGCGGCCCTCGAACCGCGGCAGTGACCTCCACGCCCGCAGCAGCGCCTCCTGCAAGGCGTCCTCGGCGTCGTGCGCCGAGCCGAGCATCCGGCGGCAGTGCGCGTGGAGCTCGGCTCGGTGTCGCTCGACGAGCTCGGCGTAGGCGGCCTCGTCGATCAAAGCTCGACCGCCTACTCCTCGACCTGTTCGTCGACGGGCTCGCGGCGCGGTCGGCGTCGGCAGATACCTAGGCCGACCGGAGCCATGCCTCGTAGGTCGGGCCGGCAAGTACCGCATCGGGCCCCGGCAGCAGCGCCCCGCTCTCGTAGACCTCCCGAGTCGGCCCGTCCCGCTCGCTGACCTCCTCGACCCGCTCGGGGTCCCCGCGCCGCCCGGCGAGCAGCCTCGCCACCTCGACCAGGCGCTCCTCCCGCGGGCCGGCGATCTCGCGGATCGGCTCACCGGCCGCGGGCGTCGCGGGATCGGTGGCAAGGGCGGCCAGCTCCTCCGCGACCGTCCTGGCCGAGACCAGCTGCGTGCGCATCTTCGGCACGTGGCTCGACCCGTCATCCTGGCGGCCCCAGTCGACCAGCTGCTCGACGAATTCGTGGAACTGCGCGGCGCGCAGCACGCGGGCCGGGATCGGCCCCTCCAGCGCGGCGCGCTCATGCGCGACCTTCGCCGCGCCGTAGCCCCCGGCGAAGCGGTCGGCGCCGATGATCGAGACCACGACCAGCCGGCGCACGCCGAAGCGCTCGCCATAGGTCTGCAGGTTCCGCGCCGTGGTGGTGAAGAACTCCGTCGCGGCGTCCTCCTCAGACGAGGGACCGGTCGCGGCGTCGATCACCACTTCGGTGCCCTCGAGCGCCTCGGGGAGGCCCTGCGCGCTGATCACGTCGACGCCGTGTGACCGCGAGATCCGGACGACCTGGTGGCCCCTGGCCTCGAGGACCTGGACGACGTGCCCTCCGACCCGTCCCGTCGCCCCCGCTACGGCGATCTTCCTCGCATCCGACATGACCGCTCCTTTCGCCGTACGCGCCGGCGGCTCGCGCCGGCCCGCCCTTTTCCGATTGCTGTAAGTAGGACGAACGCCGACACCCGAAATGGACACGCGAGGCGATTGCTAGAACATGACCGTGACTATCGAGCGGGCGGTGCCGAACCTACGCTCCGACCGGCCGGCCGAGACGCGCGACTTCTTCGTACGGCTGCTGGGCTTCGAGCCGGCCATGGATCTGGATTGGGTGGTCACGGTCGCGTCCCCCGACAACCCCACCGCCCAGGTGACGATCATCGCCAACGAGGATCCGGCCGCGCCGGGCATCTCGGTCGAGGTCGATGATGTCGACGCCGTCCACGAAAAGGCCGTCGAGCAGGGCCTCGAGATCGCCTACCCGCTGCGCGACGAGGACTGGGGAGTGCGCCGCTTCATGCTGCGCGAACCGGGAGGCACGATGGTCAACGTGCTCTCCCACCGGGAGGGCTGACCCCTTCGGGGGTCTCGCAGCTAGGCGGAGACGAAGTCGACGCCGATATTCCAGGGGTCACCGGTGCCGAAGCCGCCCGGGACCGCCTCGACGGGAAGACCGGCCGCCTCGACCCGAGCGCGCACGCCGGCGATGTCGTCATCGCTCGGAAGCCGCACGGTCCAATGGTGCAGGCCGACCGTATGCGGCGGTGCCGGGCCGACTCCTTCGCCCTTCCAGGTATTGAAGGCGAGGTGATGGTGATAACCCCCGGCGGACACGAACGCCGCCGATCCGACGTTGGCCCGGAGCTCGAAGCCGAGCACGTCGCGGTAGAAGGCCAGCCCCTGGTCGACGTCGCCGACGTGCAGGTGGACGTGGCCGACGCGGAGCCCCTCGCCGATCTGCGGGGGCGAATCCTCGCCTGCGATCGTGCTCAGCAGCGCGTCGAGGTCGAGTGGCCGCGGACCCCCGCGGGCGAACTCCTCCTCGAAGCTCGGCCAGATGTCGAGTGGGCGGTCCGCGGCGAGCTCGATGCCGTTGCCGTCGGCATCGGGGAGGTAGATCGCCTCATGGGTTCCGTGGTCCGACATGCCCTGGATGGGCATCCGGGTCTCCATCAGCCGAGCAGCCCCACGGGCCAGCTCCCGGCGGCTCGGGTACAGGAGCGCGTAGTGATAGAGGCCGGCGTGGCGACCGGCGGGCCCCGCCTCAGGGTCCTCGTGGAGCACGACGACGGTCTCCTCCCCGTCGCCGAGGGCCGCCTGGCTGGACTCGCGGCCGTGCAGACGCAGCCCGAGCGCGCGCTCATACCAGGCGATCGATGGATCCAGGTCCCGAACCGTCAGATGGACGGGACCGAGCCGGAGCTGGGCGGGCAGAGCCGCTGCCGGGGGCGGATCCGATGCAGTGCGTGAAGTCATGCGCCCATCGTAGGTGGCGCTAGTTTCGGGCCGATCGAAAGCGAGAAACTTGAAGGGATGTCGCTCGCGACCCTCTATGACATCCACGGCAACCTACGCGCCCTCGAGGCCGTGCTTCGGGAGGTTCCCGACGAGGCGGAGATCGTCGTCGGCGGCGACGTCTGCATGGGCGGCCCGCAGCCGGCCGAGACCCTCGAGCTCCTTCGCGGCCTCGGCGGGCGGGTGCGCTGGGTGCGCGGCAACGCCGATCGGGAGCTGACGCCGAGCGAGGAGGGGCTCGTCCCGCCGGAGGTGGCCGAGGCGACCCGTGCCGCGCTCACCTCCGAGCAGATCGCGTTCCTCCACGAGCTGCCGCCCACGCAGCGGATCGGGGACGTGCTCTTCTGCCACGCGACGCCGCGCAACGACGTCGACATCTTCACCGAGAGAACGCCCGAGGAGCAGATCGCTCATCTCTTCGCTGACGCCGACGCCAGCGTCGTCGTCTGCGGCCATACGCACATGCAGTTCGAGCGCGTGATCGCCGGGAAGCGCGTCATCAACTCGGGCAGCGTCGGTCTGCCCTACGAGGACGCCCCCGGGGCCTACTGGACGCTGGATCTTCGGCACCGGCTCACCGAGTACGAGGGCGCCGAGGCGCCGCACTACGGGCGCGAGGAGATGCTCGGGCGCTTCGAGCGCGCCGCGGTCGGCGGCTGACCCGGGCCCGGCGCCAGGCCATCACGGGGGTTGGCGGACGTTAGTCCGGGTACTCGTCCTTGCGCCAGGCGCGGGGCTCCTCGGGCTGTTCCTTCGGCGTGCGATCGAGCAGGAACGAGTGGTACGGCGCCACGAACGGATCGGGCGCCATCACCTGGTAGGTGTGGTAGACGGTCCCGTTCTCGCGCGCGAAGGCGATGAAGCCCGGCCCCTCGCGCAAGCCGTCCTTGAGGTCGGCCCCGATCTGCTGCGACCACTCCTGCAGCCACTCGGGGGGGTCATCGATCATCTCCTTGACCTCCGGGATCTCCTGCGCCTGCTCCTCCGTCATCGCCAGCCCGAAGTCGAAGGGGAAATCGCTTTCGTAGGTCGAGACGTAGGGGAACTGCCACCCCATCCGCTCCTTGTAGGCCGCCAGCCGGTCGATCGGGGCCCGCGAAAAGCAGAGAAACGTCACATCGCGCTTGTTCAGGTGGATCAGGCTGCCGTCGAACTCGTCTCCAAGGCTCGTGCAGCCGGGGCAGGCGCCGATGGTGTAGTCGGGCCCGTACATGATGTTGTAGGCGAGCAGCTGTGAGCGGCCGTCGAAGAGCTCGGCGAGCGTCTTCTTGCCGTCCTCGGTGTCGAACTCGTACTCCTTCTCGACGGGGAACCAGGGCAGCTCCCGCCGCTTCTTGATGATCTCCTTCTCGCGCTCGGCCTGCTCGGCCTCGAGCTTCGCGAGCTCCGCTCGCGCCGCCTCCCATTCCTCGCGCGTTCCGGTCTTGTGCTCAGGCATCTCGCTTCCTCCTTGTCGGGACACACGTGTTGAGACTCCCGGCCGTGCGCAGACTCATCGCACCGGCCACCATACGGGGGGCTAGCGCTCAGACGCCAGCAGAGATCGCGACTACGCCGCTCAGCGACAGCGCGATGCCCAGCTGCTGGCGGGGCTCGACCCGCTCGCGCAGATAGACGCGGGCGAGGGCGATCGTGACGATCGGATAAAGGGTGCTGAGCGCCGCGACCACGCCGAGTATGCCCTTCGTCGATGCGGTCGCATACATCGCATCCGCGGCGATGATCAGCAGGCCGATCAACGCGATCACGGGAACGTCCCGGCGGCGCGGGACGGGGTCTGGGCGGGTGAGCGCGATGGCCACGAGGAATACGGCGACGGCGGTCGCCCGCGCAAACAGCAGCGCCCACTGGATCTCTCCCTCGCTCGCCGCATCCATCGCCACG
>JBKOYL010000061.1:0-13298 GCA_046725395.1 Actinomycetota bacterium
ACGCCGGTCGCGGTCGAGTTCCGCCGGCGGAGCTGGGCTTCGTCGAAGCGCTTCGAGGGCGTGCTCGACTGGCTCTCCGCGCACGACGCCGTCTTCGTCTGCGTCGACACGCCGCCAGGGGACCACGTCCCGATCTTTCCCCCGATCGACGCCGTCACCACGGACTCGCTCGCCTACATGCGCTGCCATGGCCGCAACACTGAGGGCTACCTCCACGGCCGAAGCGTGGCGGAGCGCTTCGACTACGACTACCCGACGCGGGAGCTCGAGGAGATCGCACGCCGTGGGCGGGCGCTCGCCGAGGAGGCCGAGCAGGTCCACGTCATGTTCAACAACAACGCGAGGGAGCTCGCCCCGAAGGCGGCGCGGGCCCTGAGGGGCATCCTGGGGCAGGATCCCGGGCCGGAGCCGTAGCCGAATTTAGGACCGGCGAGGCGACCCCAGGGGGATGAAGGCCGCCTCGCCGGGTTGGCCAACGTGCTGGACGCCTGAATAACGGGTGCCGTTGGCCGGGGATCCGGATGCTCATCAAAGCCTAGGCAGGGTTTGTTCGGGCGCCATCCGTTCCGATCCGCACATTCGATCCGTAAAAACCACGGTGCGCGGGCACGAGGGCTCGGAGCGTTCGGCCGGGCAGCCCGTCCGCCAGAATTGCCCTGATGAGCGCGGATCCCGCCGCAGGCGTGGGTGTGCTGACGGCCCTGGCGGCCGGCATCGTCTCGTTCCTCTCGCCCTGCGTGCTCCCGCTGGTGCCCGGCTATCTCTCGGCGGTGACGGGCGTGGCCGCGGCGGATCTGGAGCGCGCCGACTGGCGCCGCGTGATCGTCCCGAGCCTGCTCTTCGTCGCGAGCTTCTCGGTGATCTTCATCCTCCTGGGACTCGGCGCGACGGGCATCGGCAGCGCCCTGCAGGAGCACCAGCTGTTGCTCGACAAGATCGCCGCATCCCTGATCATCGCGATGGGCGCCTTCTTCATCGCGGCAATGTTCATCCCGCAGCTCAACCGAGAGTGGCACGTCGAGTCCCTGCTCGAGCGGGCCGGGACCGGCGGCCCGCTGGTCGCGGGTGCCGCCTTCGGACTCGCCTGGACGCCCTGCATCGGACCGACGCTCGCCGCGATCCTGAGCGCCGCCGCGCTATCGGGCTCCGCCGCACACGGCGCCTTCCTGCTGGCGGTCTATTCGGCGGGCCTCGCCATCCCCTTCCTGCTCACCTCCGTTGCATTCAGCCGGATGAC
The DNA here is from genome assembly GCA_046725395.1 of Actinomycetota bacterium. Classification (GTDB taxonomy): domain Bacteria; phylum Actinomycetota; class Thermoleophilia; order Solirubrobacterales; family 70-9; genus DASUPK01. Next base: position 1,238 of record JBKOYL010000061.1, read on the forward strand.
CACGGCCTTCGCGGTCGTCAAGCGGCACTACGCGGTGATCATGGCGATAGGCGGAGCGATCCTGATCGTCTTCGGGGTCTCGATCCTGACCGGCTGGTTCGACACCTTCAATCGCTGGGCGCAGGACCTGTTGGACAACCTCGGGATCAACTGGTCGTCGGAGGTCTGAGCGCCTGCGGAGACCATCCTGGCCAGCCGGCCAGCTTCCCTAGACTCCCAGGCCGCCATGTCGAGGAAGCCCACCACCTGCGTGATCGGCGCCGGCATCAGCGGCTTGACCGCCGGCAAGGCCCTCTCCGATTGGGGCATCCCCTACACGTGCTTCGAGGCCAGCGACGACATCGGCGGCAACTGGTACTTCGGCAACCCCAACGGCCGCTCCTCGGCCTACCGCTCGCTCCACATCGACACCTATCGCGACAGCGTCTCCTTCCGCGACATGCCGATGGGCGAGGACTATTCGGACTATCCGCACCACGAGCGGATTCGCGCCTACCTCAACGAGTACGCCGACGCCTTCTCTCTGCGCGAGCGAATCCGGTTTCGGACCGAGGTCAGGCACGCGGCCCGGAACGACGAGGGCGGCTGGCGGATCACGCTCGAGGACGACACCGTTGAGGAGTTCGACTTCCTGATCGTCGGCAACGGCCACCACTGGGATCCTCGCTACCCCGACTTCCCCGGGAGCTTCGAAGGCGAGACGCTCCACTCGCACCACTACCTCTCCCCTACCGAGCCGCTCGATATGACCGGCAAGCGCGTGCTGGTCGTCGGCATCGGCAACAGCGCGGTCGACATCGTCTCCGAGCTGTCCCGAAAGGGCGTCGCCGAGAAGGTGTTCATCTCGACTCGCAGCGGCGCCTGGGTGATGCCGAAGTACCTGTTCGGACAGCCGATCGGCAAGCTGGTCAAGACCAACCCGTACCTGCCACTCAGGGTGCAGCGCTGGCTCGCGCGCCCGCTTCCCTACCTCGCCTCGGGCCGCATGGAGGACTTCGGCCTCCCCCACCCCAACCACAACTTCCTGGAGGCGCATCCGACGGTCTCGAGCGAGCTCCTACTGCGCCTCGGCTCCGGCGATGCGGTGGCCAAGCCCAACGTCGAGGACCTGCAGGGCGACCGGGTCCGGTTCGAGGACGGGACCGTCGAGGAGATCGACGCGATCGTCTACGCCACCGGTTACAAGATCACCTTCCCGTTCTTCGATCCCGACTTCGTATCCGCGCCGGAGAACCGCTTCCCGCTGTACAAGCGCATCTTCAAGCCGGGGATCGACGACCTCGCGTTCATCGGCTTCGCCCAGTCCGTTCCCACCCTGTTCCCGTTCGTCGAGCTGCAGAGCAAGCTGGCGGCTCGCTATGTCGGGGGTGACTATGCGCTGCCGTCGGTCCAGGAGATGGAGGAGACGATCCGCCGCGACCAGCAGCGGCACTTCGGCCGCGTGGTCGACCGGCCGCGCCACACGATGCAGATCGACTGGTACGTCTACGAGAACGACCTCTGGAACCGCGAGATTCCCGCCGGCCGGGAGCGGGCGGAGCGCGGCATGGCCCCGAAGCTCGCCGGCAGGGTGCTGACTGCGGAGACGGCAGCTGCCTGAGCGCAGGGACGTTTCCTTCCCCAGTCACGGGGAGATCTGCTCTGCCTGGCATCTGGTCGGCGAGGGCGATGCGTTCGCCGGTGAGCGCGGCCGTCCGTGCGTGGTGATGGCGCATGGCTTCGCGGCCACCAAGGACTCGGGCCTGCTGCCCTTTGCCGAGGCGTTCGCCGAGGCCGGTCTCGACGTGCTGCTCTTCGACTATCGCTGCTTCGGCGAGTCGAGCGGGGAGCCGCGGCAGCTCGCCTGGCCCCCGCGCCACCGCGAGGACTACCGCGCCGCGGTGGACTTCGTACGCAGCCTCGACGGGGTCGACCCCGAGCGGATCGTGCTCTGGGGCACCTCCTGGTCCGGCGGGCACATCCTCTACATAGCCGCCTCCGATCCCAGGATCGCGGCGCTGGTGAGCCAGACGGCTGACTTCGACGGAATCAAGACCCTGAACCGGATTCGCGAGTACGCCGGGGTCGCGCAGCAGCTGCGCCTCACCTGGCTCGGCCTCAAGGACGTCGTCGGCAGCTTGGCGGGGCGGCCGCCCCTGATGCTTCCCACCGTCGCACCGCCGGGGGAGCTCGGCGGGCTGACCACCGAGGAGTCCGAGCCAGGGATGCGGGCGATCGCGGGGCCCACCTGGCGCAACGAGTTCACCGCTCGCGCCGCTTTTGCGGAGTGGACGAACCGGGCGATCACGCGGATGGACCAGGTCCGCTGCCCGATCCTGATCCAGATCGCCGACCGGGATTCGATCGCTCCCGCCTCGGCCGCCCGTGTCGCCGCCTGGCGCGCCAAGGGCCGCGTCGAGGTGCGCGAGTACCCCTGCGCCCACTTCGACATCTATCTCGAGTGGCGTGAGCGGGCGATCGCCGACCAGCTCCACTTCCTGCGACGCCACCTCGCGGCCGCGGAAGCCGCCGAACCGGCCCCATTAACCTCGAAGACATGATCGGCGACGTATCCGAGCGGGAGTTCGAGGCCAAGGTCATCGAGCGCTCGAAGCAGGTACCGGTGGTGGTCGACTTCTGGGCCGAGTGGTGCGGCCCCTGCCGCACGCTGGGCCCGGCCCTCGAGGCTGCCGTGCGGAAGCGCGGGAGCGAGCTGGAGCTCGCCAAGGTCGACACCGATGCAAATCAGCTGCTTGCGCGCGCCTACGGCATCCAGAGCATCCCGGCTGTCAAGGCGTTCAAGGACGGGAAGGTTGTCGCCGAGTTCATCGGGGCCCAGCCGCCGGCCGCGATCGAGAGCTTCCTCGATCAGGTCGTCCCCTCCGAGGCGGATCGCCTTGCCGAGTCAGGTGATGAGGCCGCACTGCGCAAGGCGCTCGAGCTCGATCCGCGCCACGCTCCCGCCGCGATTGGTCTGGGCCGGATCCTGCTGGCCCGGGGTGAGAGCGATGGGGCGCTCGAGGTGCTGCGTCCGTTCCCTCACGACTTCATCGCGGACGGGCTCGCGGCCCGGGCCGAGCTCTCGGCGGCTGCGGACGGCGCCGGCGCGGAGGGCCTACAGCGAGCCTTCGCCGCCTGGGATGAAGGGAAGCCGGACGAGGCGCTGGACGGCCTGCAGGCCGTGATCTCCGACGAGCGGGACCCCGATCGCAAGGATCAGCTGCGCCGCGTGATGGTCGCGATCTTCACCGAGCTCGGAGCCGACCACCCCCTGGCCCGTGAGCACCGCCGCAGGCTGGCCGCGGCCCTGAACTGAGCCTGCGGCCCGTCCAGCTAGGCCGGCGGCTTCTCGGGTCCGCTCGGCACGGCGACCTCGATCGGGATCCCGAGGGCCTCGGCCTCTTCGATGCCCTCGCCCTCCTGGTCCCGGGAGCAGATGATCCGGAACGAGCCGGTGCCGAGGTTCGGATCGGGGACGATTGGCAGGCCGCGGATCTCCTCCCAGCCGAGTCGCTCCACTTCAAAGGGGTTCATTCGGACTTCGCTGGCCGGGAACGGGCAGCTCGAGTTGTGCTGATCGATCGCCCGCGAGATCGCTTCGAGGTTCTTGGCCTCCGCGCTCGTCACCGCCTCTGAACATAGCGGTCTCCGTCAGGCATCGGTCCTAATCTCCATCGGTCGCAGGTGATCGCCCATGTCGACATGGACGCCTTCTACGTCTCGATCGAGATGCTGCGGCATCCGGAGTTACGTGGGAAGCCGGTGGTGGTCGCCTACGACGGCCCGCGCGGCGTGGTCACCACCGCCTCCTATGAGGCGCGCAAGTACGGCGTTCACTCCGCCTTGCCGCTGGTGACCGCCAGGCGCCGCTGCCCCCAGCTCACGGTGCTGCCCGTCGACATGCAGCTCTACAGCCGCGGCTCGACCAAGGTGATGGAGACCCTGCGGGAATTCTCCGACCAGGTCGAGGTCGTCGGCCTCGACGAGGCCTACGTCGACCTGTCCTCCTCCCCCGTCCCCCAGTCGCGCGCGCACGAGATCAAGCGGAAGGTGAAGGAGGCGACTCACCTGGTCTGCTCGATCGGCCTGGGGCCCAACAAGCTGATGGCGAAGATCGCCTCCGACCTCGACAAGCCGGACGGCTTCTTCGTGCTCGACCACGGCAACTGGCTCTCGGTCGTCGGCGAGAGGCCCGCGAAGCTGCTGCCGGGCATCGGCGCCCGGACCTCCCAGCGCCTGACGGAGATCGGGATCGAGACCGTTGCCGAGCTCGCCGCCGCCGACCCGCAGCTGCTCGAGCGCGCCTTCGGCCCCAAGCACGGCCGCGGGCTGCGGGAGCGCGCCAACGGCAGGGGCAACGAGCGGCTCACCATCGAGCGGGTGCGCAAGTCCGAGAGCCGGGAGACCACCTTTCCCGAGGACGTGACCGATCGGCGGGCCCTCGCCGAGACCGTGGAACGCCTTGCTCGCTCGGTCTGCTCCAGCCTCGACTCCCACGGCCGCCGCGGGCGAACGGTGACGCTGAAGATACGCCTGCGCCCCTTCAAGACCTATACGCGGTCCCGCACGTTGCCGGAGCACACGTGCGACGCCGACACCGTGTCGGACACCGCCCTGGACCTGCTCGAGCGCTTCGACCCGAAGGCGCCGGTGAGGCTGGTCGGGGTGGGCGTAGCCGGGCTGGCGGACGAGGGGGAGCGCCACCAGCCCGGCTTGCCATCAAACGGGTTGCTCCTCCACGACTGAACGGGTCGCGCTGACGGGCGCCCTCGCATCAACGGAGCACCCTCGCATCTACTAGCGAGTCGTCAGGACCGTCCCGGTGAACGGGAACCCGAGCTTCGCCTTGGTAGCGGCGGTCAGGTCGTACTCCCGGTTCCCCGCATACGGCCCCCTGTCGATCACGGGCACGGTGATCGTCTTGCCGTGATAGCGGAGCCTGACCCTTGAACCGCAGGGGAGCGTCTTGTTGGCGACGCCCAGCTTCCCCGGGCTCAGGGTTCCGCCGCACGCCAACCCGCCTCCGTAGAGGCCGGGGCCGTAATAGGACGCCGCGGCCGGACGGAACGCGTTGACCGTGAGCCGGTGCGAGCGGACCGGCGAGTCCACCACGAGCGCCCGGGCCCGGTAGGTGCCCGAGCTCGGGGCGCGCCAGCGCACCTCGTAGGCGCCGTCGCTCCGGGTCCGCGTGTGGAGCTTGCGGCCCCCGACCCGGACGACGACGGCCCGGCTAGCACCCAGCGTGACGTGGCCGTGGAACTTGACGACGTGATCAGCCATCACGTTTCGATGGCCGCTCAGGCTCACGGCGCTCGGGGGACCGCCCGCCGCGGTCGCCTCCGGGCCCATACCGGGTAGCGTCGCAACAGACGCCGGCGCGCCCGCGATTCCTGCTGTGACCATCATTGCCACGGCGGGCAGCAGCGCTAGCGCAGCCCGCCCCCGCTTCCAACGGAAGCGACGCAAGTGAATGCACCTGCCTCTCTCTGCCGCCTACGGGGTGAGCTGACGGGCTCGCGGCGGCTCCTGTTTGTGAGCCGGTACCGCTAAGGGCGGATCACCGCCCCATTCGCCCCGGCCGGCGCTCGGTCATGGATGCCGGCAGTTGGGTCCCCCGCTCACCCGTAGATCCGAGCTGCCTCCTTGGAGGCGGCGTCTTAATACAGGGTGATTAGGCGAGTTGTTTGGCGACTAATCGACGGGCCAGGGTAGGTACGCAATTTGCGTAGTTCTGTGACGCCCATCACAGTCGTTATGCGACCATCAGACTCGTGCCCGACCGCCTCACAGGGCTGGATTCCTCATTCCTCCATCTGGAGCGGGATGGGACGCACATGCACGTCGCCTCGACCACCCTGTTCGAGGGCCCCGCGCCCCGCTACACCGAGTTTCGCGACCACATCGAGTCCCGCTTGCACCTGGTCCCGCGCTTCCGGCAGAAGCTCCGCTTCGTCCCCTTCGGGATGGGGCGGCCGGTATGGGTCGACGATCCCCACCTGAACCTCGCCTACCACGTGCGCCACACGTCGCTTCCGGAACCCGGATCCGAGCAGCAGCTGCGGGTACTGGCGGCGCGGATCTTCTCGCAGCAGCTCGACCGCTCCAAGCCGCTCTGGGAGCTCTGGCTGGTGGAGGGCCTGAAGGGCGGGCGCTTCGCGATCATCGGCAAGACCCATCACTGCATGGTCGACGGCGTCTCCGGGGTCGACATCACCACGGTGCTGTTCGACACCGAGCGCGAGCCCGGCGAGGGCACCCAGCCGCTCGAGCGCTGGATCCCGGAGCCCGAGCCGAGCGACGCGCAGCTGCTCGCCGACGCACTGGTCCAGCGGGCGCTGAACCCGGGGGAGATCGCGCGAGGGATTCGCCGCGTCATCCGAGGTCCCCGCCGGGCGCTGCAAACAGCCACCGAGGCTGCGCTCGCCGCGGGAACGTTCGCCTGGACGGGAATCGCCGCCCCATCCAGTCCCTTCAACTTCGAGGTCGGGCCCCACCGCCGCTTCGCCTGGGTGCGGGCGTCCCTGGCCGACATGAAGCACGTCAAGAACCAGCTCGGCGGGACCGTGAACGACGTCATCCTCGCTGCGGTCACGGGCGCCCTCGGGCGCTACCTGCGGGCGCGCGGCCACCGCACGCTCGGGCTCGAACTGCGGGCGATGGTGCCGGTGAGCGTCCGGGCGAAGGAGGAGCACGGAGCGCTCGGCAACCGCGTCACCACGATGATGGCGCCGCTGCCGGTCTGGTGCGAGGACCCGATCCGCCGCCTGCAGATCGTCAGGCAATCGATGGGTGATCTGAAGCAGTCGAAGCAGGCGCTTGGGGCGACCCTGCTCACCCAGCTCACGGATTTCGCCCCGCCGACCGTCGCCGGGCAGGCCGCCCGGCTGCAGGCGCGCCAGCGCTTCTTCAACCTGGTCGTCACCAACATCCCCGGGCCGCAGTTCCCGCTCTACCTGCTGGGTCGCCGCATGGAGCGCGTCTTCCCGATGGTCCCGCTGGCCAAGAACCAGGGGGTCTGCGTGGGGGTCATGAGCTACGACGGCCAGGTCAACTTCGGGCTGATCGGCGACTACGACGGCATGGCCGACCTCGATGATCTGGCGCGCGACCTCGAGGCGTCGATCGGCGAGCTGGTCGAGGCGGCCGGCGGGCGCCCGGGCATCTTCCGGCGCTTCGTCCCCGGCGCGGAGGTCGAGGCGGCCGCAGCCGAACAGAACGGCCACGGCGAGCGCGAGGAATCGACCACGGGCTAGCCGCGTTCGCACGCTCCCCTTAGCGCTCGGCCGTCGGATCCTCCACGTCGCCCCCGTCCTGGCTGAAGGCCTCCGTCAGCGTCACCCTCCTGGCATCTCCCCAGACCGGCTCGTCGTAGCGGGCGCGGAGCATCACCTTCTGCAGCAGCGCCAGATCCTCCCGGCGGGCAAGGTCGTAGCTCGAGCCCGATTCCGAGTCGGGGCGCCCGGGGTGCACCATCCACTCGGTCACGCCGGGCGGCGGATTCCGGAGCTCAGGGGGTTCCGCCGGCTCCTTGCTCTCCATGCGCCCGATCAGCAGATCCGGGGTGTCGATTCCACGCTCGCGCAGCCACTGGCGATGGTCGGGACCGACCGAGCGGACGGGCGCGCCGATCTGCTGAGCGGTCTGGAACACCGGCGTGGCGAGCTCCGGGCGCGAGTGACAGTGCTTGTGTCCGTTCAGGAAGGAGGGCCAGCGGCCGAACAAGTCGCCGAAGCGCTCCAGCTGAACTCGCAATGAGGTCTTGGCGGGCGCGCCGCTCCGGGGGCCCCAGCGACCCTCGAACTCGATGTGCAGCCCGATCTCCACACCGGTGTCGAGCAACGGCGCCGGGTCGCAGTGCTCGCGCTCGACCATCGCGCTGACGCAGTCCACGGCGCCCATTTCGATCGCCTCGAGAATGCCCTGGTTGTAGGACGGCCAGTAGCCGTAGTCGTCGGCGGTGATCACCAGCAGGCGCACGGCACCTAGCTCACCTGCTGGATCGCTGCCTCGATTTCCCCCAGGCCGAAGCCCGACAGCGCCTTCTCACCGTTCGGCCCCTTGACGACGATCGACGGCGTGCCGTTGAACCCCATGGCCTCGGCGTCTCTCGTTCCCTTCGCGAGCACCGCGTCCCACTGTGAGTCGTCGCGCGACTGATCCCACTGATCGATGTCGGCTATGCCGGCCGCTCTCGCGATCTTCGTCAGGAAGTCATCGGTGACGTAGCCGGAGTTCTCCTCGCCCTGATTGGCGTAGAACAGCTGCAGATAGGTCCAGAAGCGCCCCTGCTCGCCCGCCGCCAGCACCGCCTTCATGGCGGGCTCGGAATCCGGGCCGATGATCAGGTACGGCTCGTAGGTCAGCGTCGCCGCTCCGCTCCTCACCTCGTCGCCGATCAGCTGCGGGGCGATCTGCTCCGCGAACGCCGCGCAGACGGGGCATTGCGGATCGCCGAACTCGGTGATCGTGACGGGTGCGCCGGCATCGCCGAGCGTCTGCCCGTCCTGCGAGATGCCCTGGAGCTCGGAGGCGACCTGCGCCGCGCCTCGGACGTTCGAAGGGGTGTCCCCTCCCCCGTCGTCGTCGCCTGCGGACTGGCTGATCACGATCAGGGCGACGATCACCGCCACGGCCGCGAAGGCCGCGAGGCTCAGGTACTGCACGCGGCGTCTGCGCTGGAGGTCAGTTCCTTCCATGCGAGGACTGTATCTGGGGGGCGGCGAGCTCCCGGCCCGTGTAGGCGAGGGCGCGGGGCGCGGCGACGGCGAGCGAAAGGGTCATCAGGACCGCGCTGACGACGCACCACTGGCAGATCGCGTCGATCACGAACAGCTCCAGGTAGGTCAGGTAAAGGCTGAAGCCGAAGCCGATGAGCGCGGTGAGCAAGCCGCCAAATCGCCCGGTGTCTCCGGGGAGCAGGGCCGCGACGAGCAGCAGGGCGTATCCCGCGATGCCGATCGCGGCGACGTTGACGCCTGCCAGATGCGAGTAACGGCTCTCGGCGACCGTCTCGCAGCCGGTTCCTCCGGCGAGGCACTTCGGTGCCCCTCCCCCGCTCTCCGCTATGGCGATGTACGTCGCGACCGCGATCCCCGCGACGGCGAGCAGTGCAGCGGCGATTCGCAAGGTCCGCTCCGAGGGCACGGGCCAATGCTATGGAGCGGACGTGAACGGTCAGCTAAGGGCCGCTGCGCACCTGACCAGCTGGCGCTTGAGGACTCAGGCCAGCTCGAGCAGAGCCCAGAACGGGTGGTTGCGCGGCGGGATTCGTGGCGGGACGCGGCGGTGCTGACGGTTGCGCGCCCACTCGAGATAGCCGCGCAGCCGTCTGGAGATCGAGCGCAGCGTCGCCGGAGTAGGCTCGACCGCGCTGTTCTCAAGGGCCCAGAGCCAGGCGTTCGCTTCGGACTCCAGCCGCGGCGCCGAGCGTCCCCTTCCCACCAGGTGGCCGATTTCGTGGAGGGCGATGAAATACGACACCTGGCCGCGGATCGCCGGGATCGAGATCTCCAGCCGCCCGCCGCGCCAGCGGATGGCGCGCCCGCGCGAGGAGGACCCTGCCAGCTCGATGCCGTGTTGCCGGCAGAGGTCCTCGACGTGGGCCTCCATCGACGCCACGCCTCGCCGCCTGCGGGGTGCGTCGGCCTGCCTGAACACGGGCGGCAGGGTAGCCCGCGCCGCGGATGAGTCGATAATTGAGGCATGGCCGACGCCAAACACCTCCGGCTGGCGCTCGCCCAGATCAATCCGACCGTGGGCGACATCGACGGCAACGTCCTCCTGATCGCGGACTCGATCGACAGGGCCCGCGATGCGGGGGCGCAGATCGTGCTGCTCCCGGAGCTCTGCCTTTCGGGTTATCCGCCCGAGGACCTGGTTCTGCGCCGCGACTTCCTCGCCGCGATCCGGGAGGCTCTCGACGAGGTTGCCAGATCGGCCGAGGGGATCGTCGCTCTGGTCGGCTTCCCCGAGAGGGTCGAGCGTCCAGCGGCGGAGCTCGAGCACTTCGACCCCCTGATCGATCCTCCCCCGCCGCCGGCGTACAACTCGCTGGCGGTGCTGGCCGGCGGGGAGCTTCACGCGATCTATCGCAAGTGCGACCTGCCCAACTACGGCGTCTTCGACGAACGGCGTTACTTCGAGCCCGGCACCGAGTCCGCCTTGATCGACGTCGACGACGTACCGATCGGGCTGACCATCTGCGAGGACATCTGGCATCCCGGCTTCCCGGAGAGCGAGGAGGTGGCCGCCGGAGCGCACCTGATCGTCAACTCCTCGGCTTCCCCCTATCACCGCGGCAAGGGCAGGGCGCGGGAGGCGATGGTTGCCGAGCGCGCCGCTTCGAACGGGGCTGCCTTTGCGCTCTGCAACATGGTCGGTGGCCAGGACGAGCTGGTCTTCGACGGCGCCAGCGTCGTGATCGGCCCCGGCGGCGAGACGCTCGCCCGCGCGGCCCAGTTTGCGCCCGAGCTGCTCGTCTGCGACTTGCTGGTCCCGGCCGGGGGCCGCCCGGACGGGGCTTCGCGCTCCGGCCGTGTGCCGATCCTCGCGGAGCTTGACTCGGGCACGCGTCCCGAGGACACGGTGAGGAGCCGCGTCGCCGAGCCGATCTCGGGCGAGGAGGCCGAGGTCTATACGGCACTGACTCTCGGTCTGCGGGACTACGTCGAGAAGAACGGCTTCGAGCACGTCGTCCTGGCCCTCTCCGGAGGGATCGACTCCGCCCTGGTCGCGCTGATCGCCGTCGATGCCCTCGGCGCGGACCGCGTCAGCGTCGTCGTCATGCCCTCTCCCCACTCCAGTCCGGAGACCCAGGCTGATGCCAGCGCGATCGCCGCGAACCTCGGGGTCGAGCTGATCGACATCTCGATCGCCGAGGCGATGGATGCCTACGAGCGGGCGCTGGCGCCGAGCTTCGCGGGTTCGGAGCCCGGGCTGGCGGAGGAGAACGTTCAGGCGCGGATCCGAGGCAATCTCGTCATGGCGCTGTCGAACAAGTTCGGCTGGTTGGTGCTGACCACCGGCAACAAGAGCGAGATGTCGGTCGGCTACGCGACCCTCTACGGCGATATGGCGGGCGGCTTCGCCGTGATCAAGGACATCTTCAAGCTGCTCGTCTACCGGCTGGTGGCATGGCGTAACGAGCAGGAGGGCCGTGAGCTCGTTCCCGGCTCGGTGCTGGAGCGGCCGCCGTCCGCGGAGCTCCGGCCCGACCAGGTCGACCAGGACTCGCTGCCGCCCTACGAGACCCTCGACCGCATCCTCGAGGCCTATGTCGAGCGCGACGAGGGGGTCGAAGCGCTCGTCGGCCAGGGACTCAACGAGGAGACCGTTCTCGACGTGGTGCGGCTGGTGGATCGCGCGGAGTACAAGCGCCGTCAGGCGCCGCCCGGGATCCGGGTCTCGACCAAGGCGTTCGGCCGCGACCGCCGCCTGCCGATCACCAACCGCTTCGGCTCGATGCGTCCGTTGCCCCGGTAGGGGCAACGCTAGATTCAGCCGTCAATGCCGGGGCGAAGCCGTCTACCGACGCGGCCTGACCGCGATCGTCATCCGGGAGAGCGCGCAGACGCGGCCCTCGTCGTCCGAGACCTCCACGTCCCAGATCCAGGTCGTACGGCCGCGGTGCCGCGTTCGGGCGCTGGCGTTGATGTAGCCGCTCGACATCGGGCGCAGAAAGGTGGTGTCGTTGGATTGGCCCATCGCCACCGAACCGCTTTCCCGAACTGCTCCATGGGTCGCGGCTGAGCAGAGGCTCTCCGCGAGCGAAGCGTAGACACCGCCATGCACGATGCCGTACGGCTGCAGATGGCGCTGCTCGACCTTGATCCGTGCCCGAGCGTTGTCGGGGTCGAGGTCGATCCACTCGACCCCGATCTCCTCGGCGAATCCCGACGGGGCGATCTCCGGCTGGCCCATCGGCGGCACGATAGTCACCGTTCGCAGCCGGGATACTGGCGCCCATGCGGTTCCTGGTCTGGACCGGGGTCGAGGAGTGGCTGACCGAGACCGCCGCGGTCGATCTCCGAGACGATGGGCTGCGCGCGATCGGCACGCAGCTTGGCGCGGATCCGGCTCCCTA
>JBKOYL010000064.1:0-11432 GCA_046725395.1 Actinomycetota bacterium
GGTGAGCTGGCCGCGGTCGAGGCGAAGCTCGCCGCGGCGGCGGTGGATGGAGAGCACGAGGCGCTCGCCGGCATGCTGGAGACGGGCGGGGGCCTGGAGCGGGCTGTGTCGGCGGTCCTCGGGGAGCGCCTGCGCGCCTCGATCGTAGGCTCGATCGAGGAAGGGCGGCAGCGGATCGCGGGTGCCGAGGGCGCCGCGCGGGCGCTGCTTTCCTCGGCGCCCGGAACGGGGCGCTCGGCGCCGCCCAAGGAGGGAGCCCGCCGCCTGGTCGATCTGGTCGAGGCCCGTGAGGCAGCCGGCCCGATCACCGAGCGGCTGCTCGCCGACGCCTGGCTGGTCGATGAGCTCGAGGGGATCGCCGAGGGCTTCACCGGCGTGGCGGTGACGGTGGACGGCGAGTGCTACGACGCCGCCATCGGGGAGATCAGGCGGCTGCCCCGCGAGGGGACGGATCCGGCGCTCGCGGCGCGCTCCGAGCGGGAGGAGCTCGCCTCGAGACTCGGCCAGCGCCAGCGGACCGAGGAACGGGCCAAGCGGGACCTGGAGCGGGCGGAGTCCTCGCTGGCGGAGGCCCGGCGGACCGAGGAGCGCGTGCAGCACGAGTTGCGAGAGGCTCGCAGGGACCTGGATCAGGCCGCGGAGGAGGCGAGCCGCACAGCCTGGCTCGCGGAGCGTCACGCGGAACGCGTGGAGGACGGGTCGGGCTCGGCGATCCAGCGGGCGAAGCTCGAGGCGGAGCTCGCGGCCGAGCGGCGCCACGCGGAGGCGGCCGAGCGCGCGAGGGAGAAGCGCCTTCGCGACCGCCGCGAACTCGAGCGCCGGATCTCCCTGGAGCGCGAGACGCTTCCGGCCCTGCGTCGCGGGCGCGAGGCGCTGCTGCGACTCGCCGGCGCGCTCGAGCGGCGGGCCGAGGCACTGGCGGCGGCCGCGGACGACGATGGGGGCGACGTCGCCGCGGAGCTGCGCGAGTGCTCCCAGCAGGAGTTCGGCCTGCAGGGGGAGCTGCGCGAGGCGAGTGAGGCCATGACGGTTGCCGAGGTCGAGGCGACCCAGCTGCGAGGACACAGGGATGAGAGCGCCGCGGAGCTGCAGAGGCTGGGCGCCGCGCTCGGCGACGAGCTCGAGCCGGCGACGGAGACGCTCGATCCGCAGGAGCGCGAGGGGGTCGAGGCCAAGCTGGCGCGGCTCCAGCGCAGCCGCGAGCAGATCGGCCCGGTCAACCCCCTGGCCGAGCGCGAGTACACGGAGGCGCGTGAGCACGTCAGGGAGCTCGCCGAGCAGCGCAAGGACCTGGAGAGCGCGATCACCGAGCTGCGGGCGCTGATCCGGCGGATCGATCGGGAGATCGCCGCGGCCTTCGAGGAGACCTTCGAGGCGGCGGCCCGCGGGTTCGAGGAGATGGTGGCCGAGCTCTTTCCCGGCGGAAGGGGCCGCCTGCGGCGGGTGGACGTCGGCGGGGCCCCACGGCCGTTCGCGGGCCAGGCGGCGGAGGGTGAGGGTGCGGAGGACCTCGATGAGGAGCTCGCGCCGCACGACGAGGACGGCGGCGTCGAGATCGAGGTGACGCCGGCGGGCAAGTCGACCCGGCGGTTGTCCCTGCTCTCCGGCGGGGAGAAGTCGCTGGTCGCCCTCGCCTTCGTCTTCGCGGTGCTGACGGCGCGGCCGTGCCCGTTCTACATCCTCGACGAGGTCGAGGCCGCCCTCGACGACATCAACATCGACCGCTTCCTGCGCCTCGTGCGCCGCTTCGCGGAGCGCTCGCAGTTCATCGTCGTCACCCACCAGAAGCGGACCATGGACGCCGCCGACATCCTCTACGGCGTCAGCATGGGCGGCGACGGAATCACCAAGGTCGTCTCGCGCAAGCTGCCCCGGGACGAGCTCGGTACCGGCTTGGATCCGGTCGCCGAAGCTGCATAGCTTCGGAGCCGTCCGCCAGTACGCTCGCCCGCATGGCAACGACCTGGCAGGAGGCCTTCGACCTCGGCGATCGCGAGATCCGTGCGGAGGGACCGCGGGAAGAGCGCGCGGGTGTCCTCCGCCGCCTTCGCGAGGGGCTCTCCCGCAGCCGCCAGGCCCTGACGGCGGAGCTGTCGGCGAGCTTCACCGGGCGGATCGACGAGCAGACCTGGGAGCGGCTCGAGGAGGCGCTGATCCTCGCCGATGTCGGGGCCAAGACCACCGCGGCCGTGGTGAGGAGGCTCGAGGACGAGGTCGAGGCGGGGGAGCTCTCGGGGGGTGACTCGTTGCGCGAGCGTCTCGTCCAGGTGCTCGCCGAGACGGCGTCCCCCGGCGACGGCCGCATCCGGCTGCCGGATCGCCCGTCCGTGCTGATGATCGTCGGCGTCAACGGCACCGGCAAGACCACGACGATCGGGAAGATCGCCTGGCACCTGCAGAAGGAGCTCGATCTGGACGTGATCGTCGCGGCGGCCGACACCTACCGCGCCGCCGCCGTCAACCAGCTGGCGGAATGGGCCGATCGCGCCGGAACCCAGATCGTCCGCGGGACCGAGGGAGGCGACCCGGGAGCCGTCGCGTTCGACGGCGTCGCGGCGGCGGAGGCGCGCGGGGCGGATGTGGTGATCTGCGACACGGCCGGCCGGCTGCATACCCACGGGAACCTGATGGAGGAGCTGGCCAAGGTCCGCCGGGTGATCTCCAAGCGGATCCCCGACGCGCCCCACGAGACGCTGGTCGTGATCGACGCGACCACGGGCCAGAACGGCGTCCGCCAGGCCCAGGAATTCTCGAAGGCGGTCGAGGTGACCGGTGCGGTGCTCACCAAGCTCGACGGCAGCGCGAAGGGGGGCGTGGCGCTGGCGATCGCCGCGGAGCTCGGCATCCCCGTGAAGCTGATCGGGATCGGGGAGTCGCTCGAGGACCTCCGTCCCTTCGACGCCGAGGAGTTCGCCCGCGCCCTGATCGAGGAGTAGCGTCCCGAGTCAACCCGCGTTACCCGAGGTGCAACCGCGCTCGCACATCGAATCCGCCTCTTGGGAACGCTGAAAGTGTGCCAGCCGGTGCCACAAAGTTCCTCGCTCTGCTGGGTGCGATCGCCGCGATCCTGCTCGCTGCGCCCGCGGCTGCGAGCGCCGGCAGCGCCAACGTGGCGGCGCTGCAGGTGGCGATGAGCGCTGTCGGGCTCTATCCCCATCCGGTCGACGGCATCACCGGCCCCTGGACGCAGCAGGCCGTCCGTACCTTCCAGGCCCAGCACGGCCTCACGGTCGACGGGGTGGCCGGCCCTCAAACGCGCGCGGCGCTCGGCAAGCGCGGCAAGCCGAACCTTGGGAAGCGTCCCATGCACCAGGGCCAGCGCGGCTGGGATGTCGCGGCCCTTCAGTTCCTGCTTCACACCCGCGGGTTCGAACCCGGCGGCTTCGATGGCGGCTTCGGCCGCAACACCCACAACGCCGTTCGCCGCTTCCAGTCGGCTGCGCACATCACCGTCGACGGCGTCGCGGGGCCCGCGACCCTCAATGCCCTTCGCGGCAACCAGGTCGTGACCGCGACCCCCATCGGACCCGTTCGCTTCTTCCGTCCCGTCCCGGGTCTGATCGGCGACCGGTTCGGCTTCATCCCGCCGGGGCGCTGGCACACCGGTCTGGACTTCCCCGAGCCGAAGGGAACGCCGATCCACGCCGGTGGCGTCGGCACGGTTTCGTTCGCCGGCTTCAATACGGGCGGCTACGGCAACCTGGTGGTGATCACCCACCGACTCGGCTTCGAGAGCTGGTACGCGCACATGTCCCGCATCGCGGCCTCGGTGGGCCAACGGGTGTCCGGCGGGGTGACGATCGGGTACGTGGGGTCGACCGGCCACTCGACCGGGCCTCACCTGCACTTCGAGGTCCGGCACTTCGGCACGCCGGTCGATCCAACTCCCTACCTGCTCGGCTACCTGTCGGCGAGGGAGCGGCGCCTGATCGCGAAGGCCCATGCATCCGGACGGCACCGCAAGTGCCGCCCGAACGCCGATGCCCGGAAGGGTCGAGACACGGATCCGCTCACGGCCCGCCTGGACCGCTGCCCCTAGCCGCGCGGCGGTTGCGGGGCCGGCGACGCTGAGGGCCTAAGCTGGCTGGTCATGTTCGACCAGCTCTCAGAGCGCCTGCAGGGCGTGCTCTCCGACGTTCGCTCACGGGGGAAGCTCTCGGAGGACGACGTCAACAGGGCCCTGCGCGAGGTCCGCCTCGCGCTGCTCGAGGCGGACGTCAACTTCAAGGTGGTGAAGGACTTCACGGCCGCTCTGCGGGAGCGGCTGGCCGGTGAGGAGGTATCGGAGGCCCTCAACCCGGGCCAGACGGTGATCAAGGCGGTCAACGATGAGCTCACCGCGCTGATGGGCGGGGCCGGACGCGACCTCGTCTTCGCTCCCAGCGGCCCGACGGTGATCCTGATGGCCGGTCTCCACGGATCCGGAAAGACGACCGCCTGCGCCAAGCTGGCCAAGCTGCTCCGCAAGCAAAACAAGGACGCCGCCCTGGCGGCGTGCGACCTGCAGCGGCCCGCCGCCGTCGAGCAGCTCGAGAAGCTCGGCTCCCAGGCCAAGGCCCACGTCTACTCCCAGCCCGGCGAGACGGATCCCGTCAAGGTCGCCTCCTGGGCGTGCGAGGAGGCGGAGCGGGAGGGACGCGATGCCCTGATCGTCGACACCGCCGGGCGCCTCCACGTCGATCAGGAGATGATGGACGAGCTGGCGCAGGTCCGCAAGGTCATCAAGCCCCACGACGTGCTGTTGGTGGTCGATGCGATGACCGGCCAGGACGCGGTGAACGTCGCGGAGAGCTTCGCCGAGGTCGCCGACTTCGACGGCGTCCTGATCACCAAGCTCGACGGCGACGCGCGTGGGGGCGCTGCGCTCTCGGTCAGGGCGGTGACCGGCAAGCCGATCATCTACGCGTCGACGGGCGAGAAGCTCGACGAGCTGGAGCGCTTCCACCCCGATCGGATGGCGGGCCGCATCCTGGGCATGGGCGATGTGATGTCGCTGATCGAGAAGACCCAGGAGGGGTTCGACGAGGATCAGGCGGCGGACCTCGAGCGCAAGATCCGCAAGCAGCAGTTCACGCTGGAGGACTTCTTGGGTCAGATGAAGCAGGTCCGGCGGATGGGGCCGCTGGGCAACCTGATGAAGATGATGCCGGGCATGGGCAAGGCGATGCGGGGAATGGGCCAGGTCGACGAGCGCGAGCTCGACCGGATCGAGGCGATCATCCTCTCGATGACTCCCTACGAGCGGGCATACCCGAGCGAGATCAACGGCTCGCGGCGGAAGCGGATCGCCACCGGCTCCGGGACCACGGTTCAGGCCGTCAACCGGCTGGTCAAGCAGTTCAGTCAGATGAACAAGCTGATGAAGCAGCTCTCCGAGGGCAAGATGCCCGACCCGCAGCAGCTCATGCGGGGAATGCGCTAGGCGCTAACCTCCGCCGCCGCATGTCCGTGAGAATCCGACTTCGTAGGGTGGGGAGCAAGCAAAACCCGATCTGGAGGGTCGTGGTCGCCGACCAGCGCTCGCCGCGCGACGGCCGCACGATCGAGACGATCGGCCAGTACAACCCGCAGACCGATCCCTCCCTGATCGTGATCGATCAGGACCGCGCCCGCCACTGGCTGGAGAAGGGCGCCCAGCCGACGAGGACGGTGGCGACGCTGCTCCGCACCCAGGGCATCGAGGCGACCGGCCGCTAGGCGCGGGATGCGCGAGCTGCTCGAGTTCCTCGCCCGCTCGCTGGTCGCCGATCCGGACGCCGTCGAGGTCACGGAGGTGGAGGAGATCGACGGCGAGGTAGTGCTCGAGGTCGAGGTAGCCGAGGACGACCTGGGCCGGGTGATCGGCCGAGGCGGTCGCGTCGCCAACGCGCTCCGCTCGGTGATGAAGGCGGCGGCGACGCGCGAGGAGAAGCGCGTGGTCGTCGACATCCTGGACTGAGTTCAGCTCCGCGTGCTGATCGACGTCTTCACGCTCTTCCCGGAGCACTTTTCGTGGTTCCTGCGCCAGCGCCACGTCTCCAACGCGCTCTCGGCAGGGAACGAGGTGCGCTTCCGCAACTACCGCGAGACGACGCCGCTCAGCGCCGGACAGGTCGACGACGCCCCATACGGCGGCGGCGCGGGGATGGTGATGCGCGTCGACGTGGTCGACGCCGCTCTCGAGGCGGCCTACGGAGGCGACCGCGATCGGGCGCGCAAGATCGCACTGGCGCCCTCCGGGAGGCTCTTCGACGAGGCCCTCGCGGCCGAGCTCGCCCGTGAGCAGCACCTGGCACTGCTCTGCGGTCGCTACGAGGGGTTCGACGAGCGGGTGATCGAGCACCTGGCCGACGAGTCGATCTCGATCGGCCGCTACGTGCTGGCCGGCGGTGAGCTGCCGGCGATGGTGATCGCCGATGCCGTGCTGCGCAAGCTGCCGGGAGCGCTGGGCGACGCCGACAGCGCGGTCGAGGAGTCGTTCAGCCTCGCGCTGGAGGGGGCGCCTGAGTATCCGCACTACACCCGACCCGCCAGCTATCGCGGCTGGGAGGTCCCCGACGTGCTGCTGTCGGGCAACCACGCACTGGTCAGGGAGTGGCGGCTCGCGCAAGCTCGCCGCCGAGCCCAGCATTAACGGCCGCCACAAACACCGCGGCCGGGTGGACCGCTAACCTTCCGCGTCGCGGCGCGGCCACTCGGCTCGCGCTCTTTTTGGGTCCGCGCCGTCCTTGGCCTTTAGGCGCCCCTCAAGCCGCATACCGACGATCCTCACCGCACCGCATGAGCACAGTCATCGAGAGCCTCGAGAAGCGAGTCCTGAAGCAGCGTCCGCGTTTCGCGGCGGGCGACCGCGTGCGGGTCCACTTCCAGGTCGTCGAGGGGAACCGCAGGCGCACGCAGGTCTTCGAGGGCATCGTGATCAAGCGGCAGGGGAGCGGCGCGCGCGAGACCTTCACCGTTCGCAAGCAGTCGTTCGGGGTAGGCGTCGAGCGAACCTTCCCGCTGCACTCGCCGAAGATCGAGAAGCTCGAAGTGGCCGCCCGCGGCGACGTCCGGCGGGCGAAGCTCTACTACCTCCGCGAGAAGGTCGGCAAGAGCGCCCGCGTCGCCGAGCGGCGCTGGGGGATCGAGGACGAGATGATCGTCCCCCAGGAGGAGTCGGAGGCAGTCGACGCGGAGGGCGTGGCGGTCAGTGAGGCGGAGGCCGAGGTGGTCGAGCCGGAGGAGCAGCAGGGGCTCGAGGGAGAAGCGCAGGGCCAGCCCGTTGCGGAGGCGCAGCCGGAGCGGCAGCCCGAGGGGGCGAGCGCCGATGGTGGGGAGCAGGCGGAGCCTGAGCCGGAGCCTGAGCAGCAGGAGCCGGCGGAGGCCTCCCCCGAACAGGCAGAGGAAGACTGAGACTCCCGAGGCCCCACAGTACCCAGGGCGCGCTCCTCGAGCTCGCCGTCATCGTCGTGCTCGCACTCGGCCTGGCACTGGGCATCCAGCACTTCGTCGTCAAGCCCTACCAGATCCCATCCGGCTCGATGGAGCCGACGCTGGACATCAACCAGCGGGTCCTGGTCAACCGCTTCATCTACGACTTCACCGATCCCAAGATCGGCGACATCGTCGTCTTCCACCCGCCGGTGGGCGCGGACGAGAGCGGCTCGGGCAGGTGCGGCGACCTCGGCACCGGAGCGAACGGAAACAGCGGCGCGGCCTGTGACCAGCCGATCCCCGAGAAGTCCGACACCAACTTCATCAAGCGGATCGTGGCCGGGCCGGGCGACACGCTGAGCATCCAGAATGGCCACCCCGTGGTCGACGGGAAGGTCGCCGACGAGGACTTCATCAACCCCTGCACGCCCGGCGGTGCCTGCAATTTGCCCAAACAGATCACCATCCCGCCCGACCATTACTTCATGATGGGCGACAACCGTGGGGAGAGTGCGGACAGCCGATTCTGGGGACCAATCCCCCGTGACTGGATCATCGGAAAGGCCTTCGCCACCTACTGGCCGCCCAACCGAATCGGGATCTTCTAGACAGAAGCGGAAGCGGCGTACCGCCGCGCGCCTCTTTCGCTTCGACCGCTCCTTCGGCCGCCGCTTCGTCGCTGGCGTCGACGAGGCGGGCCGCGGATCGCTGGCGGGCCCGCTGCTCGCCGCGGGCGTCCTGATCGACCTCGAGCGGATCGGACGCTCGGAACGACTCGCGCTCGCCCGACTCGACGACTCCAAGCAGAAGACGCCGGAGGAGCGCGAGGAGCTGTACCCCGCCGTGATCCGCGCGGCCGCCTGCATCTCGATCGCGGTGCGCTCGCCCAGGGCGATCGATCGCAGCGGGCTGCACGTCTCGAACATCGCCGCGCTCACGGACTGCATGCACTCGATCGCGCGCGAGGAGGCGACCCGGCTGGTCGACGGCTTCCGGCTGCCCCGTTGCGAGCTCGAGCACATCCCGGTCGTCGACGGAGACGCCCGCAGCGCCGCGATTGCGGCAGCGTCGGTGATCGCGAAGGTGACGCGCGACCGCTATATGCGGCGCGTCGCCGCGCTCTACCCGGATTGGAGCTTCGAGGGGAACGTCGGCTATTCGACGCCGGAGCACCGCGAGGCGATCATGCGCCACGGGATCTGCCCGCTGCACCGTCGCTCCTTCGCGAGCGTCGCCTACTCCCAGCTCGATCTCACGGACGACGATGTCGAGGAGGTCCTAGAAGGCGGCGCGGATGTGATCGACATCCGCGAGGCCATCCGGGCCGAGGCGGACCCCGACGACGTCGAACCGATAGCCGGCGACGCTTGAGGGACCGCGGCGCTCGGCGATCCACTCCCGGGCCAGCCGGCGGAGCTTGAGCTGCTTGCGGCGGCCGACAGCGTGGGCGGGTAGCTCCGGACCCCGCGTCGTACCGGCCCGCCCCGCCTTCACCTCGACGAACACCAGCGTCCCGCCGTCGAGGGCGACCAGGTCCAGCTCCCCGGAGGGAAGCCGCGCGTTCCGCGCGATGATCCGCCACCCCGATCGCTCGAGGCGGTCGGCGACGAGCTCCTCGGCCGCGCGACCCAGCCTCTGTCTCGCGAAGGTCACGCCGGCAAGCTGAACCGCTGGGGCAGCCGCCGGGCGCGCGGTTCGAAACGAAGCCGCGACGGAACCGTGACGCTGCGCGTGCCAGCTGCCCGTCGGTCCGACCTACGGTCGCCGCATGTACGCGATCGCGCGCACCTTCGCCCTGATCGGTGTGGCGGCCGAGCCGGTGCACGTCGAGGTCGACATCGGCGGAGGACTGCCGTCCTTCACGATCGTCGGCCTGCCCGATGCCGCTGTCCGGGAGTCTCGGGAGCGGGTCCGCTCCGCGCTCCGGAACTCCGGCTTCAAGTACCCCGATCACCGGGTGACGGTCAACCTGGCGCCCGCCGATCTGCGCAAAGCCGGCCCCGGCTTCGACCTGGCGATCGCGGCCGCCGTGCTGGCCGCAACGGGTCAGCTGCCGCGGCCGGTCATCGACCAGTACGCGATGGCCGGTGAGCTGGCTCTGGACGGCGGGATCCGGCCGGTGCCCGGCGCGCTGGCGATGGCGGAAGGGGCGAAGGGCTGGGGGCTGCGAGGCGTGGCCGTCGCGCCCAGCGATGCGGGCCAGGCGGCGCTGGTCGACGGGCTCGAGGTCGTGCCGGTCGACCACGTCCGGCGACTGACGGATCTCGGCAACGGAGCCATCGAGCCGGTCCCACCGACGGCGCCGGCACCGGCGAATGACGAGGAGCTGCCGGATCTCGCCGACCTGCGGGGCCATCCGGCGCTGCGCCGCTGTCTCGAGATCGCCGCCGCCGGCGCGCACAGCATGCTCCTGATCGGGCCGCCCGGCGGAGGGAAGACCCTGGCGCTGCAGAGGCTGCCGTCGCTGCTGCCGCCGCTCAGCCCGCAGGAGGTGATCGAGGTGACCCGCATAGCCGGCGTTTGCGGGGAGAACGGCGGACCGCGGCTACGCCGGCCGTTCCGCTCACCGCATCACACTATCTCCGGGCGGGCGCTGGTCGGCGGCGGGGCGCCACCCCGTCCCGGCGAGGTCACCCGGGCGCATCGAGGGGTGCTCTTCCTTGACGAGCTGGGCGAGTTCGGGCGAGACGCCCTGGAGGCCCTCCGCGTGCCCTTGGAGGAGGGGGCGGTGACGATCACGCGGACCTCGGGGACCGTGCGACTTCCCAGCCGCTTCATGCTGGTGGCGGCCTCCAACCCGTGCCCCTGCGGGAACGGACCGGACTCGGGCGAGTGCGACTGCCATCCGGGCGCGGTCTCGCGATACATCGCGAAGCTGAGCGGGGCCCTGGCCGACCGGATCGACATCTCGCTCCTGGTCGAGCCGCCGCCGGCGGAGGAGCTGACGGAGCACGACGTCGAGGACTCGGCCGCCGTCCGCCGGCGGGTTGTCGCCGCGCGCCGGGCGCAGGAGGGACGCCTCGGTCCGGGTCGGGCTAACTCCGAGATGACGCCGAGCGAGCTGCGCCGACACTGCGAGCTGGGGCCGGACGCGCAGCAGGTGCTCGAGGTCGGGCACCGGCAGCTCGGCCTGAGCGCGCGCGGCTGGGACCGGTGCCTGCGCCTCGCCCGCACGATCGCGGATCTCGCCGGCGAGGAGCGAATCAGTCCCGTGCACGTCAGCGAGGCGCTCGACAAGCGGCGGCGGCCCGAGCCGTGAGCAAGCCGCCCCGCCCGCGCGCCTGCTCGGCGTGCCTTCGCCGTGCCTGGCTGATCGGCTCGCTTGCGGGTCATATCGAGACGGCGGTCAGCGACGCGCCTGGCGGCCGGGCCCATGAGCTGCTCGCCCTGCCGGACGAAGAGCTGGCGCGCGCAATGGCGCGGTCGCGCGCGGACTCCTTCCTCGACCGGGCGGCGAGGCGCGATCCCGAGCGTCTGCTCGCGGCGGTGGCGGGGGCGGGAGCCTGGGCCTGCTGCCGCCATGACCCTCTGTACCCGTCGGCGCTCCGCGATCTGGGAGATCCGCCCGCGGCCCTCTTCGGCCGCGGCAATCCAGAACTGCTCGCCGCGCTCGACACCGACGCCGCGGTCACGATCGTCGGCTCCCGACGCCCCAGCGGCTATGGCAGGGAGATGGCCACCGACCTCGGCCGCGAGTGCGCGTTGGGGGGCCTTGCGGTGGTGAGCGGGATGGCAATGGGGATCGACTCGTGCGCGCATCGTGGAGCGCTCGACGCCCGAGGCCTGACGATTGCCGTGCTCGGCACGGGAGTGGACCTCCCCTACCCGCCCCGCTGCTCGCGACTCTACGAGGAGATCGTCGAGCTGGGGCTCGTCATCGGCGAGCTGCCACCGGGCACTCGGGCGCGGCGCTGGACCTTCCCAGCGCGCAACCGGATCATGGCCGCTCTCGGCCGGATGACGATCCTGGTCGAGGCCCGAGAGCGATCAGGCTCCCTGATCACCGCTGAGATGGCCGGGACACTGAACCGCGAGCT
>JBKOYL010000083.1:0-25859 GCA_046725395.1 Actinomycetota bacterium
CGGCTGGTCGATGATCGTCGCGTCCACCTGGCCCGCCTTCAGCGCCTGGATCGCGTCCGGTCCCTCGGGGAAGCCGCGCACGTCCGCGGCATCCGTCTCGTCGTTCGCGTACGCCTCACCGGTGGTCCCGTCCTGGGCGCCAACCGTCTTGTCGGCGAGGTCCTCGACGGTCTTGATGTCGGACCCCGGCGTCACCACCAGGGCCTGGTCCGCCGCGTAGTAGGGATCGGAGAAGTCCACCTTCTGCTCACGCTCGGGCGTGATCGTCGTGGCGGCGACCACCATGTCGAACTTGCCCTGTGAGAGGTCGCGGAAAATGGTGTCGAAGGCGGTGTCCTGGTAGGTGACATCGAGACCCAGCTTCTCGCCGATGGCGTTGACCACCTCGATGTCATACCCGGTGATGTTCGGGGGCTGGCCGATCTCGAACGGTGGATACGGCGTGTCAGTCCCGACCAGCAGCTTTCCCTCCTGGATCAGGCCCAGGCCGCCACCGCCGCCCTCGTCATCGTCATCGCCGCCACAGCCGGCGCCGACGCCGATGGCGGCGATCGCCATGACCGCGGCCACTGCCGTCAATCGAAGTCTCATCTGTGTCGTTCCTCCCCCTCGTTAGTTAGGGAATGGGATAGGGCGGACATTACCTCGTAGTCGTTGAGCTGAGATTGCAAAGCCGGTTCCCGCGCGCGCCAAGCGGGCACTCGCCCAGGGGCGTGCGCCAGCTCCATACTTCACTTTCTGAAGTATCCTGTGGTTGAGATGAGCACCGAGCCGCTCCTCAACCGTCCCTGCGGCGGCCACTTCGAGAACGTCCTGGAGGCGATCGGCAACACGCCCCTGGTCGAGCTGCCCCGCCTGACCCCGAAGCCCGAGGTTCGTCTCTGGGCCAAGCTCGAGGGACGTAACCCGACCGGTTCCGTCAAGGACCGGGTCGCGAAGTACATGATCGACGACGCCGAGGCGCAGGGCGCGATCCAGCCCGGCCATGTGATCCTCGAGCCGACCTCGGGCAACACCGGCATCTCCCTGGCGATGATCTGCCGGCGCAAGGGCTATCCCCTCAAGGTGGTGATGCCCGAAAACGTCACCGGGGAGCGCACCCAGCTGCTGCGCATGTACGGCGCCGAGATCGTCTATTCGGAGGGCGCGAAAGGATCAAACGGGGCGGTCGAGCTCGCGCTCGAGATGGCGGAGGCCGATGCCTCCTACTACATGCCCTACCAGTACGGCAACGAGGCGAACCCGCGAGCGCACTACGAGGGAACCGCGAAGGAGATCCTCGACGAGCTCGACGAGGTGACCGCCTTCATCGGTGGGCTCGGCACCGGCGGAACCCTGATGGGCAACGGTCGGCGCCTCAAGGAGCACGATCCGGAAACCAAGATCGTCGCCGCCGAGCCGATGCAGGGTGAGCTGGTGCAGGGACTGCGCTCCCTCGAAGACGGCTTCATCCCGCCGATCATCGACCTGTCCCTGCTCGATCGGAAGATCATGGTCTCCAACCGCGACGCGATCGTCTGGACCCGCAAGCTGCTGCATGAAGAGGGAATGTTCGCCGGGGTCTCCGCCGGGGCGATCGCCTACGTCGCTCACCGGATCGCCGGCGAGCTCGACTCGGGCAATGTCGTCTTCCTGGTCCCCGACGACGGCTGGAAGTACCTCTCGAGCGGCGTCTACACGAAGCCGATCGAGGAGCTCGAGGACATCGACTCCACCGTCTGGTGGTAGGCCAGCTCCTCATTAAACGGGTTGCTCCTCGGCTTCGCCTCGGAGCACCCTCGCGTTAACCTCGTGGCCGCCGACCCGGAAGCACTGAAGCGCGTCGTCGCACGCGTCAAGAAGCTCGCCGCCGGCTACGAGGCGCCGGCCTTCGAGGAGGTGCCGAACCCCGACGCGGCGCTCTTCCTGGCGGCGATCGACCACCAGAC
The DNA here is from genome assembly GCA_046725395.1 of Actinomycetota bacterium. Lineage (GTDB taxonomy): Bacteria > Actinomycetota > Thermoleophilia > Solirubrobacterales > 70-9 > DASUPK01. The sequence goes on from JBKOYL010000083.1 coordinate 1,929, forward strand.
CGGCTACACGGAGCCCCATCTGGTCGAGGGCGAGGGGCCGTACGAGGGCAGCGCGCTGCTCTGGGCCCTGGGCCTGAGGGCCGAGCGCCGCGCGCCGGGGGCACTCACCGCCCGCTCGCTGCTGGGCGTCGATCCCGCCGCGATCGCCGCGGTCTTTCGCGCCGGGCAGGACACGCTCCACGATCCCGAGCGGCGCGCCAGGCTCTGGGACGACCTCGCCAAGGGCCTCCTCAAGGACTACGGGGGCCAGGCCGAGACCCTGATCGAGGCGTCCGGCGAGAAGCTTGGGGGGCCCGGCGGGGCCCTGTTTCGGCTGAGCGAGTTCGACGCCTTCGCCGATCCCCTGCGCAAGAAGGCTTTTCTCGTCTGCAAGATCTGGGAGCGGCGGGGCTGGTTCCAGGTCTCGGACCCCGAGCACTGGGAGGTGAGCGCCGACAACGTGCTGATGCGGCTCGCGCTTCGCTCGGGGCTCGTTTCTCAGGGCGACGTCGAGGAGGTCCGCGAGGCGACGCGGCACGCCTTCAAGCAGGTCGCCGAGCAGGCGAAGATCCCACCGCCGGTGCTCGACGATCTGCTCTGGGAGAAGGGGCGCGATGACCCCGACCTGATCGGCAACGAGGCTGGCGATCTGACCGAGCCGCCGCGCCGCGAGGGCGTCGTCTTCTACTGAGAGAAAACCGGGTCAGGTCTCCCGTCGTGCGCGCCGGGACCGACCTGTTGAAATGCAGGACCTGACCCCAATGCGTATCCCGAGGGAGATCTACGACGAGCTGCTCGAGCACGCGCGGGAGGACGCGCCGAACGAGTGCTGCGGGCTGATCGGCGGGGAGGACGGCGTCGCCAGGACGGTCTATCGGGCGCGGAACGCCGAGGGCAGCCCCCTCCGCTACAACCTCGATCCCCAGGACCAGCTCCGGATCTTCGGGGAGATCGAGCGCAAAGGCGAGGAGCTGGCCGCGATCTACCACTCGCACACAGCGAGCCCGGCCTATCCCTCAGAGACCGACATCAACCTCGCTCTCATGGACCGCCGGGAGAACGACGAGGTGGTCGGCAAGGAGGCGATCTTCCCGGGGGTCGTCTACCTGATCGCCTCGCTTGCCGAGGGAGAGCGACCGCTTCGGGGCTTCGAGATCACCGAGGGCGGCGTGACCGAGATCGAGCTGACGATCGAGTGACGGATGAGGGCGCGTCCGGCGCTCCCCTGACGTGTCCGCGCTGTGCGCTGGCACATCCGATCAGCGAGCGCTTCTGCCGGAACTGCGGCATGCCGCTCGTCTACGCCGGAACCCGCGAGCAGGCCCCGATCACCGACGCCCACGAGCGGGCACGCAAGGTTCGCCCGCAGTACGCCCGCGGCGATCTCATCCGCGTCACCGGTGGCAGGCACCTCGCCGAGGCCGAGCTGATCCAGGGGATCCTGCTCGAGCAGGGCATCCCCTCAGTGCTGCGCCGCGCGCGCGGTTTCGACGTCCCCGACTTCCTCGCCGCGGGACCTCGGGACGTGCTGGTCCCTGAGTCCGGCTACGAGGCGGCGCGCGAGCTGCTCCACGGCGCGGACCTGCTCACCAACGAGGGCGATCCCTCCTCACTGCCTGGGATCGGGTCGCCTCTGCGTCTCGCGGTCGGCATCCTCGTAGCGGTCGCGCTCGCCGCTCTCCTCGTCTTCGTCCTCTATCAGCTCACCTCGTGAGCGGCGCGGTCGCATCGGGTCGAACCTGAACTCCGGCGGGGAGCCCAGGTTGAGGTCGAGGTCCGGTCGCTCGAGGGCGTCGCTCAGCGACGGCGCCGCCAGCGAGTCGGACTGCGGATAGAGGATCTCGTCGAGGTGCGCGCGCCAGGCGCGCTCGATCTCGCGCATCCGCGCCTCGAACGCGAGCTCCAGGTTCCCGCGCGGGCCATCGCGGTGAAGCCGGGAGGCCATCCGCGCGCAGGCGTCGGAACCGGCGTGGCGGTCGAGCAGGTCGAAAACGGTCCCCCCGAGGATCAGCGCATCGCGCCGGCTGGGCGGGAAGGCGGGGCGCTCGCCCTCGCGCAGCCGGGTGATCACCGCCGCGCGGAAGAGCGAGGTCTGGCCCGTGAAGTACTGCGCCGCTCCCTCGATCAACCAGGCCCAGCGCAGGTAGGCGACGAATCGCCGCGGAGTCCACATCGGAGGCAGCTCCTGATTGTTCGCGGCGAGCACGATCTGGGAGTACATCCGCTCCGCCGTGCCGCGCAGGGCCCGGAGGGAGTCCTCGCCCGCGGAGCGGCGCTCCATCCAGCCGTCGTTCAGCGTGTGGATCTCACCCCCCATGGGCCAACCGGCCAGATAGCGGCGCGCCGCGGGGGCGGCGGACCAGCGCACCGCCGGCAGCAGCGGATGGGCCGCAGAGAGCCAGGCGGGGTTGTCGTGGATCACGACCGTGACGTCGCCCGGGACCTCGTCGAACCGATCCTCGAGGCGCAGCCGCAGGTCCTCGAGCGAGTCCAGAACGCGGTGTGCGCAGGCGAGATCGGCGTCGTCGTGTCGCGCGGTGAAGCTCAGCGAGTCGGTCTCGATCCAGGTCATGAGGCAGCCGGCCGGAGCCGCCCTCGCAGGCTACTCGGGGGCTCCGTTAGATCGGCGGCGGTGTTTGTGGCCGCCGTTAATGTTGGCCTCGGGCTCTGGCTCGCTCCAGCTCGAGCTCGGTGCCGACGCCCAGCGCGACGAGCGCCTCGTGGGCCTCCTCCACGCTCGCCGCCGGTGAGACCGCCGTAGCCAGCGGCACCGCGGACCTGGCCGCTGCCAGCGGATCGAAGAAGAAGGTGAGCGCGCCGAGCGGGGTTAGCTCGACGGTCCTGCGGCCGCTTCGGATCGTTCTGGTGCCGCGCTCGCCGCGGGCGCAGCGGACGGCCATCACGCTGGCCTCGGTCGGGACAACCTCGGCCGCGCGCTCGACCAGCCCACATCCCTCGGACGTCAGGCCCCAGGCGCCGAGCAGCGCGTCGGCCGACTGCAGCCCCGTGATCCGCTCCAGCACCTCGTCGGGAGTCAGCTCCCCGTCGCAGCCCGGCCCGTAGACCGCGCCTATCACGGCCCCCCTCCAGGGAGCGGCTCCGGCGCGCTCGGCGGAGCGCATCAGGATGATCCCGGCGGAGAGCATGAGCGCGTCGCAGAGGGGGCTGGCGAGGCCGGGCTCCTCGCCATGCGCGAGGACGTCTCCGCCGACGTCGATCAGCACGACGGCGTCGCAGCCCAGCTCGACCGCTGCCTCCGCCAGGCCCGTCGCGATCGCCCGGGACCCTCGCGTGATGTCGAGCAGCAGAACGGGCTGCCCGAGGTGCGCCGCCATCTTCGACTCGGAGAACTCGACGCCGTCGAGGCTCGTCGTCCCGCCCTCGGTCAGCACCGCCGCCGAGCCGCAAGCGATCCCACCGCGAATCTGCTCCAGGGATCGGGGACCGGGGCGCGGGTCAATCGGGAAGCGCTCCCAGGCGACGCCGCCGAGTACCCACTCCGTCTTCAGCCGGTCGAGAAGGTCCGTGACGCCAAGTGCGCCGACGACGTCGCCGCCGCCGCCCATGCCGATCAGCAGGGCGCGGTCGGCCTCTTTCAGCGCTGTCAGGGACACGTCCTCGCCATCAGGCGCCCGCGCTACCCCGCCAGGTTCTGACTTTCCGGAGGGATGAACCTGCGCGGCCTACGCCGGAACGAGCTCGCCCTGGCAGATCTCGCGAATCGCCCCGGCGGCGCGCTCGAACTCCTCGTCCGCCATCACCGGGGTCCCCTCGAAGGGGAGGTCGCGGTCGATCTCGACCCAGGAGCGGCAGCCGTGATGCTCGTCCTTGACCCTGACCGTGACCGGCCGCGGGATCCGGTAGACCCGGAGAAGCAGCACGTGCAGCGGGTGCCGCCGCTTCCATGAGAGGCGCTTGTGCGCGTAGTCCGGCGTCCAGACGTGGAAGGGCGCCAGGGCCTCGACCACGCGGTGATCGTCGGTCGTGAAGTGATCGGTGATCTCCGCCCAGGCGCGGATCCGGACGCGGTCGGGCTGGGGGATGCCGCCGTCCTGGAGCAGCGCCCGCGGGGGAGGCTCCTCGTCCGGCCAGACACCCTCCTCGAGCGCGCGACGCAGCTCCGGATGGTGGGACTCGCGGACCAGGTCGTTGCGCTGGTGGTCGAAGGTCGGGTAGAGGAAGAACTGGTCATGCTCGACCTCGAAGTGCTTGTTGTCCTCACGGATGCCGCCCTTCCGAAGGGCGACGAGCTGCTCGCCCTCGGCCAGCGCGCGGACGGTCACGGCCCACTCTTTGAAAGCAATCGGCATCGGTATCAGGGAGTAATCAATCTCGTCTTGGGACCGGGGGCGGGATGCGGGACTCGGGCATCGGAGCCCCCTCGGAGGCGCGCAGTGTAGACGACGAGATTGCCTTTGACAAGGCTTGTGCATCTATGACACAAACTGTCGGACTTAGTTGTAAGTATCGAATGCCGCATTCCGATGCGGTGTCGTCGCTGGTTGACCGGCCAATCGATTCACATCAAACGGGTAGCCCCCGCCGACGCCAAACGCAAGCGATTGCTAAGAATCGGACGGAGCGCCGCGTCCGCCGCCCCCCGGCGTCTCGATCCGCAGCCGATCCCCGGCGGCGAGCTCTCCCTCGGACTTCGCCGGGACGGGGCGGCCGTTCAGCAAGTCGCGACCCGGGGCGCCGTCCTCGCCGCCCTCCGTGCCGCGGGGGGCGTGGCGCCGGCGCTCCGCGATCAGGGTGTAGCGCATCGGCTCGCGCGCCTCGAGTTCGCGCACCATCCCGTCGCCGCCGCGGCGCCGCCCCGCCCCGCCGCTCCCGCGGCGGACCGAGAGCTCCCTGACGAGGAGCGGATACTCGGTCTCGAGCGCCTCGATCGGGGTGTTGAGCGTGTTCGACATCGCCACGTGCTCGGCGCTCGGGCCGTCCGCGTTTGGGCAGGCCCCCTGACCGCCGCCGATCGTCTCGTAGTAGGTCCAATCCTGCCCTGCGAGCGTGACGTTGTTCATCGTCCCCTGGCCGTTCGCGCCGACCGGGGCGAAGGCGGCGAGCGCCTCTGTGACGAGGTCGGCGACGCGGCTCGAGGTCTCGACGTTACCGCCGACGACCGCGGCCGGAGGACGGGCGTTGAGCAGCGATCCCTCCGGCGCCCGCACGGACACCGGCCGCCAGGCCCCCGCCGAGGGCGGGGCTTCGGGATCGCAGATGACCCGCACCGCATAGAAGCAGGCCGCCTTGGTGACCGACAGCGGGCAGTTGAGGTTGCCGGCGACCTGTTCGGCGCCGCCCTCGAAGTCGAGCTCCAGCGAGTCGCGGCGGACGCTCGCCCGCAGGCGCAGCTCGATGTCTCCGTCGCGGCCCTCGAGCACCTCGGTGGCCGTGCTCTCGCCATCCGGCATCTCCGAGAGCGCTGCCCGGGTTCTGCGTTCGGCGTAGTCGAGGATCTCCGCGGTCGCCGTCCGAAGCAGGTCGATCCCCTGGCGCTCCGCGAGCTGCCGAAGGCGGCGGATGCCGGTCAGGTTGGCCGCCCGCTGCGCTCGCAGGTCGGCGAGACGCTGCTCCGGGTTGCGCATCCGGGCGGCGAGCTCCCGGAGAACCGCGTCGTCCGCCCGCGTGGGCGGGATCACCACCCCCTCCTCCTCGAGCGTCACCGAGAGCGCCGGCATGCCGCCCGGCGTGGGGCCGCCGATGTCGGCGTGGTGTGCGCGGCTCGCCGCGAAGCCGATCAGCTCACCACCGTGGAAGACGGGGGAGATCAGCGTGACGTCGGGGAGATGCGTTCCGCCCCGGTAGGGGTCGTTGAGGATCCACAGGTCTCCGTCTGTGTGCTCCTGATCCACGATCACCGCCACGGCGTCCGGCATCGAGCCGAGGTGCACCGGGATGTGCTCGGCCTGCATGACCAGCTCACCCCCGGGGTCGAAGAGCGCCGTCGAGCAGTCGTGACGCTCGGTGATGTTGGGGGAGTGCGCGGAGCGAATCAGCACCGCGCCCATCTCGTCGCAGGCGGCGCGCAGTGCGCCGGTCATCACTTGGAGGGCGACCGGGTCAAGGGCGGTCATGGTCCCGTCCCGCGATTGGCGGTGATGGTGCCCGCCTCGTCGACCGAGGCAATCCAGCCCGGCGGCAGCACCAGCGTCGCCTCGGGGAGCTCGAACACGCACGGTCCCTCTGCGCGGAAGCCGGCGGCGGGCTCACCGCGGAGGACCCGGGTGCTCGTCCACTGCCCGCCGAAGCGGGCCTCGCGCTCGCTCTCGGTGAGCTCGCCCGTCCCGGCCGCGCGCGGCCTCGGTTCCGGGCCCGGCTCGAAGGCCGCGACCCGGATCGTCACGAGCTCCAGCCGACCCTCCGGATCGCGGTAGCCGTAGCGCGCCTCGTGCTCGCGCGCGAAGTCCTCGGCGAGCTGCTCGGGATCCGGCTCGGGCGGCCCCGGGACCGGGAGCTCGAACGCCTGGCCTCGGTAGCGAAGCTCATAGACGACCTCGAGCTCGGCGTCGTGTAGCCCGGCGAGCAGGGGGCGGCTCAGCGCGGCGACCTCCGACGCGACCCGCTCCCGGCTGATCTCGGCGCCCGAGAGCAGCACGGTCCTTGCGGTGTCCCGCCGGCGCCCGGCGGCGATCAGGCCGAGCGCGGAGAGCACGCCGCTGGCCCGCGGGCAGACGATCCGCGAGATCTCGAGCTCCGCGGCGAGCGCGGCCGCGTGCATCGGTCCCGCGCCGCCGAACGGCAGCAGGGCGTAGTCCCTCGGATCGACCCCTCGCTCGACGGTGACCACGCGCAGCGCCCGGATCATCTCCTGATTGGCGACGCGGACGATCCCCTCGGCGGTCTCGATCTCCGAGAGGCCGAGCTCGGCGCCGAGCGCCGCCGCGCCCCGCCTCGCGGCGTCCTCGTCGAGGCGCACTCCGCCGGCCAGGTCGGATTGCGCGGAGAGGTAGCCCAGCAGCAGGTCCGCGTCGGTGACCGTGGGCTCGCTGCCCCCGCGGCCGTAGCACGCCGGCCCCGGATCGGCGCCCGCCGAGCGGGGGCCGACGCGCAGCGCTCCGCCTGCATCGCGCCAGCCGATCGACCCTCCGCCGGCGCCGACTGTGTGCACGTCGACCATCGGCAGCTGAATCGGGCGGCCGTCGATCTCGCGGGAGTCGGTGCGGCGGACCTCGCCGGAGTCGACCACGCTGACGTCGCAGGAGGTGCCGCCCATGTCGATCCCGATCGCGTCGGGGCTCCCCGCGGCGCGCGCCAGCAGGCCGGCGCCGACCGCCCCGCCCGCGGGCCCGGAGAGCACGCTCCAGGCACCGGCCCGCGATGCCTCGTCCGCCTCGACGGTCCCTCCGGAGGAGCGCATCACCTCCGGGGTGGGGAGCCCGCGCTCAGCGCAGGCGCGCGCCAGCCGGGTCAGGTAGCGGCCGAGCAGAGGGGAGAGGTAGGCGTCGATAACCGCGGTCGAGAAGCGCTCGTACTCCCGGAACGCCGGCAGCACCTCGTGCGAGGCCGAGACGTGGGTGCTCGGCAGCGCTTCCCGGAGGGCGCCGGCGATGCGCCGTTCGTGAGCGGGGTCGCTGAATGCGAACAGCAAGCAGACCGCGACCGACTCGGCGCCCGATCCTCCGAGCTCGCTGACCAGCCGCTCGACCTCCTCGTCGGCGAGCTCGGTGATCACCCCGTCGGGCCCGATCCGCTCCTCGGCCTCGAAGCGAAGCTCAGGATCGACCAGCGGTCTCGGCCTACCGCGGCACGGGTGATAGAGGCTGGGCCGGTTCTGCCGGCCGATCTCGAGCAGGTCGGCGAACCCCCGGGTGGCAACCAGCGCCGTTCGTGCCCCGCGCTCCTCGAGCAGCGCGTTCGTCCCGACGGTCATCCCGTGGGTGAACACCTCGACTCGGGCGGGCTCCGCGCCCCCCCGCGCCAGGACTTCCTCGACCGCCGCGATCACACCGCGCGACTGGTCCTTCGGAGTGCTCGGGACCTTGGCGGTGTGGAGAGCGTCACCGTCGAGCAGCGCGGCGTCGGTGAACGTCCCACCGACATCGACGCCGAGCAGCATGGGGCGAAGCTACACAAGGAGCTCGGCATGAGGCCCCGATCGCGCGCCGGAGCCTCACGCCGGCTTTCTCTCCCTGCCCTACGCCGGAACTAAACGGGTTGCGGCTCGGCGATGCCTCGCTGCACCCTCGCCTCATCCTCGCGGACCTCGAATACCTCCTCGGTCTCCTCGAGGTGCTTGTGCGAGGGGCAGTAGTCCATTCCCGGCAACGGCTCACGCCGGCAAGGGGTTCCCTTGCGCGTGCTGGCGAGGCAATGCCTCTCCTGGCCGTCCAAGGTCACATCCGCCGGCAAGGAATCGAGGAACTCCTCGACCAGTTCGATGTGCCGCTCGATGACCATGTAGACGCGGACCTGCTCGGCGAGCGCGAAGTGCTCGCGTACCTCCGTGAACAGGGTCTTCGCCGGCCGAGCGAAGTAGCGGCGGTCGGAGACCAGCCGCTGGATGGTCGCCTCACCGGCCTCCAACAGCTGCTGCCGGGCCTTGAACGTCTCCTCGACACCTCCGGATGCGTCGATGCGAGGAGCCAACTCCCTGTAGATCGAACGACTGAATTGATACATCCGGATCTCTCCTTACCCCCCTGGAAGCCTGTCCGGGGGCTCTCCTGCCCCCGAAGACCTTCAGGCGATGCTGATTGAAGCACCGCATACCCAAAATTAAGTTAAGCCAGCATTAAGCACTTTTAGGTAGGCACTTAACATACTTTTTAGGTAGGCGGCCTCTAGTCCCACGCCTGCCAGCGGAGCCCCTCGCCCTGGCAGACGAGGTGCCGACCGTCGAGATCGCGATCTTGAGCGGGGAACTCGAGGCGCCGGTGCGACCCGCGCGACTCCTCCCTGGCGAGCGCGAAACGGGCGATCAGACGGGCCAGCGGATACGGGTCAGCGAGCAGCCCCTCGAGCCCCTCGGCGCTGCGCAGCGGCCCCGCCAAGGCCCAGACCGCCTCGCGGGTCTCCGCCGGCGGCGGATCGAAGCGCCACGCCGGCCGCTCCGGCGGTTCGCCGGGATCGTGTTCCCGCATCGCGGCCGCCGCGGCGCGCGCGCCGAGCACGAAGCATTCGGTCAGCGAGTTCGAGGCGAGGCGGTTGGCGCCGTGCAGCCCCGTACACGCGCATTCGCCCACGGCGAAGAGTCCCGGCAGCGAGGAGCGGCCATCGAGGTCGGTGGCGATCCCTCCCATCACGTAGTGCGAGGCGGGGGACACCGGGATCGGCTCCGAGGCCGGGTCGAAGCCGGCTGCCCGCAGCGCCTCGAACACGTTCGGGAAGCGAGCCTCGCTGACATGGCGCAGGTCGAGCAGGACGTGATCCGTGCCGTCGCTTCCCATCCGATCGAGCACGGCGAGGGTCACCTCGTCGCGGGGGGCGAGTTCGTCGGTGAAGCGCTCGCCGTCCGCGCCCAGCAGCGTCGCGCCCTCCCCGCGCACGGCCTCGGTCACCAGCAGTCCGTCGAACCTCGAGCCGGGCGCAGCCAGCGCCGTGGGGTGGAACTGACAGAGCTCCAAGTCGGCGATCTCGGCGCCTGCAGCGTGCGCCATCACCGCCCCCGCGCCGATCGCCCCCCACGGATTGGTGGTCCGCGCCCAGAGCGCTGCGGCGCCGCCGGTGGCCAGGATCGTCGCCCGGGCCGAGAGCCCACCGGCGTCGGTGATCACCCCGTGGCAGCGCTCGCCGTCGCTCCACAGCGCGACGGCCGAGGTCTCCTCGAGCACCTCGATTCGCTCGTCGCGCGCAGCGAGCTCCGCGAGGCGCTCGGTGATCCGCCGCCCGGTCCCGGCGCCGCCGGCGTGGACCACCCGGCGGCGGGAGTGCCCACCCTCCAAGGCGAGCGAGAGGCCTCCGTCCGGGTCGCGGTCGAACTCGACGCCGCGGCGCTCGAGCTCCTCGACCACGCCGGGCGCCTCCCGGGCGAGCAGCTCCGCCGCGGAGCGGCGGCACGCCTGCCGCCCCGCCGCCAGCGTGTCGTCTACGTGCAGCTGCGGGGAATCATCCGCGCCGATGGCCGCCGCCAGTCCGCCCTGCGCCCAGAAGCTCGAGCTCTCCGAGAGCGGCTTCCTGGAGACGACTGCAACCCGGGCCCCGGCATCCGCCGCCGTCAGGGCCGAGTAGAGCCCGGCCGCGCCGCCGCCGACCACCACAACGTCGACCCTGTCATGTGGCCTGGGGCTGGGCGCCATCGAGGCCGACTACCGTACTCAGATCGCGCGCCTCTACGTCCGCCATCCGAGCTCCTACGAGCACGACACGGGGGGCCATCCGGAGAACGCCAGCCGGCTGGTCGCGATCGAGACGGCATTGTCCGAGCGAGACTGGCTCGACCTGGAACTGGTCGAGGCACCGGCGGTGGAGCGCGAGCAGCTGCTCCGAGTCCACGGCGCCGCTCACCTCGACTCGATCGAGGCGCTGTCGGAGGGTGGCGGAGGCATGATCGACCTCGACACGGTGGCGAGCGCCGGCTCGTGGGAGGCGGCCCTCCACTCGGCGGGCGGGGCCGTCCACGCCACCGAGCGCCTGCTGGGCGAGGGCGGCTTCGCGTTCTGCGGCCTGCGCCCGCCGGGTCACCACGCCGAGCGAAATCGAGCGATGGGGTTCTGCCTGTTCAACAACGTCGCCGTGGCCGCGGCGCACGCACTGGAGAGCGGGGGCGCCGAGAGGGTGCTGATCCTCGACTGGGACGTTCACCACGGCAACGGAACCGAGGCGATCTTCTACGGGTCAGGCGACCTGCTCTACGCGTCCATCCACCAGAGCCCGCTCTATCCGGGGACCGGAGCGGCGACCGACCTCGGCAGCGGCGAGGGGGAGGGCTGCACGGTAAACCTGCCGGTGCCGCCGGGCAGCGGTTCGGACGAGTTCCTCTCCCTGGTGCAGCACGTCGTCGTCCCGATCGCGCGGGAGTGGCGGCCGCGGCTGCTCTGCATCTCGGCCGGCTATGACGCCCACCGCGAGGACCCTCTGGCGAATTGCGAGCTGGATGACGCGACGTACGCGGACATGGCGTCGACGATGCGCGACCTCGCCGCCGAGCTCGAGGTGCCGCTGCTGGTCTGTCTGGAGGGCGGCTACGCCCTCGGAGCGCTGTCGCGCTCGGTCGTCGCGACGCTCGAGGCGCTCTCCTCCGACCGGCCGGCCCGCGAGTCTCCGGTCGAGCCGGCGGCCGCCTACCGCGGCCGGCTGTCGCGGTTCTGGAGCTCGCTCGCGACACCCGCATAGGCCGGCAACGCGCCGCCACGAGGGCTGTCAGGCGGTGAGCCGAGCCTTGATCTCGTTCAGAGCCTTCTTCGAGATCCCCGGCACGCTGGCGAGGTCGTCCGGCGAGCCGAAGCCGCCCACTCGCTCGCGGTAGGCGATCACGCGCGTCGCCTGCGTCACCGACATGCCGAGCTCGCGCAGCTGCTCGAAGGTCGCCACGTTCAGGTCGAGCGGCTCGACGCCGCGGCGCGGCTCAGGGGCCTCCGCTTCGCGCTTCGCGCGGCGCATCTCAGCGGAGCGGCGCAGGCGGCCCAGGATGGTTGGGCGGCGGGTGCGCAGACCGTCGATGCTCTCCTGGAGCCGGCACTCGGTCTCGGCGCGGACCGTCTCGGTCGTGATCCGCACGCGCTCCTCGGCCTCGGCGCGGAGCATCTTCTCCTGCTCGGCCAGGCGCCGCTCCGCCTCCTCCTCCATCCGAGCCCGGGTGTCCGCCTCGGCCTTGGCGAATGCCGCCTCGATCTTCGCGTCGGACTCGGCCTGGAGCCGGTGCATCTCGGCGTCCAGGCGCTCCTCGGCGTCCCTCTTCAGCCTGGTCTGCTCCTCGACGAGGCGGGTCTCCGCGCCCTCCACGCGCTTGCCGGCGGCCTCGATCTGCCCGGTGACCTCGTCGAGCCGGCGCTGCACCTCATCGAGGGACTTCGCCGCGCGCTCCCGCTCGCGCTCGAGGTCCCGCTCGAGCGCAAGGATCTCCGCCGTCGCCCTCTCCTCGACCGGGCCACGCGCAGCCTCTACCGGCTGCCTCATGCGCTCGTCCTGGCGCTCGGTCATCGAGGCGCTCACCTTACGTGAGGTGTCCGCCGGAGCGGCACCGCGGCCGCGCGAGCAAATGGCGCTGAGGCGTTCGCGTTTCGCCACAGAGCGAGCACGCCGTGCGGGAGGCGCCGGGACAGGCTCGGTCAAAAGCGCCCCCAAGGAGGTTGTGTAGATGCGAGAACTGATCGCCCGAGCCCAGCTCGCCACCTACGAGGCAAGTCGGAGGGTCCTGGGTCAATCGCCGCACAGCGGCCAGGGCACAGTCGAGTACGTCGGACTGATCCTGCTGGTCGCCCTGCTGATGGTGGGGATGGTCGCGGCGATGAAGGGCTTCCAGGGCAAGCAGGGCCTGGAGCTGGCCCAGACGATCGTCGACAAGATCCGAGAGGCGGTGGGCCAGGTCAGCTTCAAGTAGGCGACGGGCGGCGGTTTCGCACCGGCCTTGGTGAGAGACTGCCGCCCATGCCCGCCGGTCGCAGCTACGACCGTGCCCCGGCCGACCTGCGGCCGGTCGCGATCGAGTCCGGCTTCGTCCGCACCGCCGACGGCTCGGCGCTGATCTCCCAGGGCGAGACCCGGGTGATTTGCACCGCCTCGGTCGCCGATCAGGTGCCGCGCTGGATGGAGGGCAAGGGGCGCGGCTGGGTGACGGCCGAGTACGCGATGCTGCCGGCCTCGACCGGCGACCGAAAGGCCCGCGACGTCAGCCGCGGCAGGCAGGACGGGCGCAGCGTGGAGATCCAGCGGCTCATCGGACGCTCACTCCGCGGGGTCGTCGACTTCGCGGCCCTGGGCGAGCGCTCGGTCTACGTGGACTGCGACGTCCTGCAAGCCGACGGCGGCACCCGCTGCGCCGCGATCACCGGCGGGTTCGTGGCGCTGCAGCTCGCGCTCGCCAAGCTCGTCGAGGCGGGCACGATCGAGCGGGTGCCGCTGAATCAGTCGGTCGCCGCGGTCAGCGTCGGAATGGTCGAGGGGAGGGGGCTCTGCGACCTCGACTACGCGGAGGATTCGACGGCGGAGGTCGACGCGAACGTCGTAATGACGGGCGACGGCGGACTGGTCGAGGTCCAGGCGACGGCCGAGCGTACGCCCCTCTCCCGGGCCTCGCTCGACGAGCTCCTCGCGCTGGCGGAGGGCGGGATCGCCCGGCTGCGGGAGGCACAGGAATCCGCGGTCGGATCCCTTCCCGGCTGAGATCCTGAAGCCGACCATGTCGGCTCTGATCCTCGCGACCCGAAACGAGCACAAGCTTCGCGAGCTGCGCGAGGCCCTTCCCGGGATCGAGATCGACCCGCTGCCCGAGGAGGTCGAGCTGCCGCCCGAGCAGGGGCAGACGTTCGCGGAGAATGCCCTCGACAAGGCCCGCGCTGCCCGGCGGGCCACGGGCCGGACCGCGATCGCCGATGACTCCGGGATCGTGGCGTACGGGCTCGGCGGGCGCCCCGGCGTTCGCTCGGCGCGCTACGCGGGCGAGGGCGCCAGCGACTCGCAGAACCTGGCGAAGCTCCTTGATGAGGTCGGCGCCCAGGACGACCAGCGGGTCGCCTACGTCTGCGCGATTGGCCTGGTCACCGAGGACGGTGAGGAATCCTTGTTCGAGGGCCGCTGCGAAGGGACCCTGGCGAGCGAGCCGCGCGGGAGCGGCGGCTTCGGCTACGACCCGGCGTTCGTGCCGGACGACACCGGCCCCGGCGACCGCCGGACGATGGCGGAGCTGGCGCCGGCCGAGAAGCACGCGATCAGCCACCGCGGTCGCGCCGCCAGGAAGCTTGCCGAGTATCTCGGCGTGATAGGCGGCGGACGCGAAGCCGAGCAGCCGCCGTTTGAGGTCGGCCCGTGAGTCCGGCAAGCCCTGTTCGACCCGTCGGCCGGCTCACGAAGCCCGCCGCCGCCGCCGTCTCGATCGCGTCGAACTCGCTGCTGATCGGGCTGAAGCTCGCCGCGGCCGCCATCACCGGCTCGGTGGCAATACTCTCGGAGGCGCTGCACTCGATGGTCGACCTGATCGCCTCGGTGATCGCGTTCATCTCCGTGCGGCGGGCCGATGAGCCGGCGGACGCCGAGCACCCCTATGGGCACGAGAAGGTGGAGAGCCTCGCGGCCTCGATCGAGGGCATGCTGATCCTGGTAGGCGCCGCGTTGATCGTCTACGAGGCGGTCCACCGGCTGGTCACGGGCGCGGAGGTGGAGAAGCTCGGCGTCGGCATCGCGGTGATCGGCTTCTCGGCCCTCGCCAACGGGTCCGTCTCCCTCTTCCTCCGGCGTCAGGCGCGCCGCCATTCCTCGCCCGCGCTCTCCGGCGACGCGGCGCACCTCGGCACCGACGCGTTCACCTCGCTGGGCGTGCTGCTCGGCCTCGCGCTGGTCCAGCTCACGGGCTCCGACGCAATCGACTCCGCCGTGGCGATCGCAGTCGCGGCCGTGATCGTGCTGGCCGGCGTGCGGATCATGCGACGCTCCGCGTCGGCCCTCGTCGACGAGGCGCCGCCCCCGGCGGAGATGGATCGGATCGAGGAGACGATCGCGCGCGCACGCGGCGGCGTGCCCGAGATCGTCGGCTATCACAAGCTCCGGGCCCGGACCTCGGGTCGCCGTCGCTACATCGACCTCCACCTTCAGTTCCGCAGCGGGACCACCCTGGAGCGGGCGCACGAGCTTTCCCATGAGCTCCGGGGCGCGATCGAGGCGGATCTCGGCGACGCCGAGGTGCTGATCCACGCCGAGCCGGAGAGCTCCCGCCGCGACCCGTTGGAGTCGCCCAGGTCGTTCCGGGCCGGTTAGCGGCCGGGGCGAGTGGCCGCTAGACCAGGTTCACCGCTGCGGCCAGCCCGACCGCGCCCACCACGACGCTGTAGCCGGTGTAGCCGCCGATCGCCAACAGCACCACGGCGATGCCGCAGACGATCACGACCGTCAGCCACGAGCCCTGCTCGAGAGTCACGCTCGCTATTTTGGACCAGTGGCCCCTATCGACGCCCCGACCCTCTCCGACGCCGGTCGCGCCGTCTCATATCTGGAGGAGATCTCGCCGCAGATGCGGGGCTGCGCGATTCTCTCCGACGATGGCGAGGTGCTCGCCGCGAGCGGCGACGGTGACCGTTGGGGCGACGCCGCCCGCGAGCTGATCACGGCGGCGGACGGCGCCGCCGGCGAGCCGGTCGCCCACGCGCACGTCGCGACCGGAGACGGCGAGGCGTTCTGCGTCAGGGAGGGGGGCCTCGTCGCCGTGGCGGTGGCCGAGCGCTTCACCCTCGCCTCCCTGATGCTCTTCGACATGCGGACCGCCCTGCGCGATCTCACGGCACAGGGCGTAGGTTCGGGGTGACGACCAAGCCGCACCGGGTCCTGCTCGAGCGCGTCTCGGGCTACGCCGATGAGGCCGCCGCCTACCTGAGGCGGCGCCGCCACCTGCGCAAGCCATTCGCAAGGACCTATTGCAGCGGGGGGCGCAGTTCCGCCTGGTCGGCCGACTCGGAGCAGGGCCGCGCTCTCTTCCTGGCCGCCTCGCGGCTGATCGAGGTCGCCGGGCCTGCGCGGCGGGCGCGGAGCGGGCGTTGAGCGACGGGGTCGAGCTGCTCGATGCAGGCGTCGCCGCCCGGGTGATCGAGCGAGCCCTTTCACGCGGGGGCGACTTCGCCGAGCTCTTCTGCGAGGAGCGGCGGGGGTTCGCGCTCTCGATCGACGAGTCGCGCGTCGAGCGCCCCCAGTCGGGGAGCGAGCGCGGCGCGGGCGTGCGGGTGATCGACGGCGAGGTAACCCGCCTCGCTCACGTCGACGGCCTGCGCGAGGACGATCTGCTCCGGGCCGCCGACGGGCTCGCCTCGGCCCTCGCCGGCGAGGCGACGCAACCCCTCGCGCTGCGGGCCGCGGAGCCCCCCGAGCTGCAGGAGATCGAGATCGACCCCGCCTCGGTACCGGCAGAGCGCAAGGCCGAGGTCCTGCGGGCGCTGGACGAGCGAGCCCGGTCGGCTGCGCCCGAGGTGGCGCAGGTCTCGGCGAGCTACAGCGAGGGGCGGCGCCGGGTGGCCGTCTTCAACTCCGACGGCCTGTCCGCGAGCGACGATCGCACGCGCGTCCGGCTCGGTGCCCAGGTCGTCGCCCGCCGCAACGGCACCGTCGAGACCGGCTTCGAGACCCTCGGCGCCCACCGTGGCTTCGAGCTGCTCGACGGCGACCCCGCGAGGGTCGCCGAGCAGGCGGCCCGCAAGGCGCTCGAGCTGCTCGACGCCGATCCGGCCCCGGCGGGCGAGATGACGGTGGTGGTGGGCGGCGGCTTCGGGGGCGTGCTCTTCCACGAGATGACCGGTCATGGCCTGGAGGCGGACGCGGTGCAGAAGGAGGCGAGCGTCTACGCCGGCAAGCTCGGCGAGAAGGTCGCGGAGCCGCTGCTGACCGCCTTCGATGACGGCCGCATGCCCGGTGAGTGGGGCACGGGCGCCATCGACGACGAGGGGACGCCCTGCCGCAAGACCCCGGTGATCGAGGAGGGACGGCTCGCCTCGTACCTGTACGACCGACTGCGCGCCCGCCGGGACGGCACCGAGTCGACCGGCAACGGCCGCCGCGCGAGCTTTCGCGACCTGCCGATCCCGCGGATGACGAACACCTACATC
Organism: Actinomycetota bacterium; assembly: GCA_046725395.1. Classification (GTDB taxonomy): domain Bacteria; phylum Actinomycetota; class Thermoleophilia; order Solirubrobacterales; family 70-9; genus DASUPK01. The sequence continues at coordinate 18,587 of JBKOYL010000083.1, forward strand.
CAGCCGGGCGACGCTGACCCGGACGCGATGATCGGCGAGGTCGACCGCGGCTTCTACGCTATCTCCTTCGGCGGCGGGCAGGTCGAGCCCGCCACCGGCGACTTCGTCTTCGGCGTCTCCGAGGGGTATCTGATCGAGCGCGGCAAGGTGACGAAGCCCTGCCGCGGCGCGACGCTGATCGGGAACTGCCTGCAGGCGCTCGCGCGGATCGACGCGGTCGGCTCGGACTTCGAGATGAAGACCGGGTTCTGCGGCAAGTCCGGGCAGACGGCGCCGGTCGGGACCGGCCAGGGGCACGTCCGGATTCGCGGCATGACGGTCGGGGGGACGGCGGTATGAGCGAGGTATCGGGGGCCACGCTCGAAGAGGCGGCTCGCAGGGCGGTCGAGGCGGCGACGGCCGACGGCGCGAGCGAGGGCGAGGCCTGGGCAGAGGGATCGCGGAGCCGTGAGGTCAGGGTCCACGGCGGCGAGGTGGAGAGCCTGACCGAGGCGAGCGGCCGCGGCGTCGGGCTGAGGGCTTGGATAGGCACGCGCACCGGCTACGCCTACGGGACGGATCTCTCCGAGGGCGGGCTCGCCGAGCTGGCCGAGGCCGCTGTGGGAGCCGCCCGGGTGGCCGATGAGGACGAGAGCTCGCGCGCCCCCGAGCCGGAGGAAGAGGCCTCCCCGATCGAGGGACTGCGCGACGACGGCGTCGCCGGGACCGAGACCGCCGAGGTGATCGACCTGGCCCAGCGGATCGAGCGGATCGCGCTCGAGCGCGATGCGCGGGTCAGCGGAGTCGAGGAGGTCGTCTATGTCGACGAGGACACAGACGCGGCGATCGTCACCTCGCGCGGCGTCTCCGGCAGCTACGGCGCCTCGGTCGCCTACTCGTTCCTGCAGGCCATGGCCAGCCAGGACTCAGAGGTCCAGACTGGCCTCGGTTTCGGCGTCGGCCGCTCGCCCCGGCAACTCGATGCCGAGAGCATCGGCGCGGAAGCCGGCGACGAGGCCGCCTCGATGCTGGGGGCGACCAAGCCCGAGTCCCGCAGCTGCCCGGTCGTCCTCTCGGACCGCGTCGCCGCGAGCTTCCTCGGCTTCATCGGTGGCGCCCTCTGCGCGGACGAGGTGCAGCGCGGCCGCTCGCCGTTCGCGGACCGTCTCGGCGACGAGCTCGCCTCGAACGCGCTGATTCTGGCGGACGACGGCACCGATCCCGGCGGCCTCGCGAGCGCCCCGTTCGACGGCGAGGGCGTGCCGCGTGGCCGAACGCCGCTGCTCGCCGACGGCAAGCTGCTTGCCTACCTGCACGACAGCTACACCGCGCGGCGCGGAGACGCCCGCTCGACCGGCAACGCCTCGCGGTCTTCCTATCGCTCGGCCCCCTCGGTGAGCCCCTCCAACCTGATGCTCCAGCCCGGTGAGCTCTCGCTCGAGCAGCTGATCGCCGAAGTCGGCGACGGCGTCTACGTCACCGAGGTCGCCGGTCTGCACTCGGGTGTCAACCCGGTTACCGGCCGGTACTCCGTCGGCGCGACCGGCAAGGCGATTCGTGGGGGGGAGCTCGCCGAGCCCCTGCGGGAGTTCACGATCGCCGGAGACCTGCTCGGCACGCTGGCGGCCGTCCGCGCGGTTGGCTCGGAGTCGCGCTGGGTCCCCTTCGGCGGCTCGGTCCGGACAGCGCCCATGCTTGTCGGCGAGATGGCGATCGGCGGCTCGTAGCGTTTGAAGCGTTTGTGACTGATTCGCACAAGCGAGAATTTTTGGCTTCAGGAGCCGCTGTTAGGCTCGGCGCCCACTCCAAACCTAGGAGGAGAAGACGTGACCAAGGCTGAGTTCCTCGACACGCTCGCACGCGACTCAAGAATCGGCAACAAGAAGGAGGCGGGCCAGGCCGTCGACGCGGTCCTCGACGCCATCACCAACGTCCTCCAGGGCGGAGGCGAGGTGAACTTCACCGGCTTCGGCAAGTTCGCCGTGGCCGAGCGCGGTCCGCGCCAGGGCGTCAATCCGAGGACCGGAGAGCGGATCTTCATCCCGGGCGGCAAGGTGCCGCGCTTCTCCGCCGGTTCCGGGTTGAAGAAGAAGGTCAAGGGCGGATAGCGGCGGAGCCATTCGCCGACAGGCTGACGGCGCTCGTCGAGGAGCGCCGCAGCCAGGTGTGCCTGGGTCTCGACCCGGACCCGTCGGAATTCTCGCCGGACGCGGCGCCCGACGCGGATCTCGCCGACCCGGCCGACCGCGCCGCGACCGCGGTCTTCGAGCAGTGCGTCAGCCTGATCGAGGCCGCCGGATCCGCCTGCGTAGCGGTCAAGCCCCAGCTGGCCTGCTTCGAGCGACTCGGCGCGCCCGGCTGGCGGGCGCTGTCCGACGTCTGCGAGGCGGCGCGCCGTGCCGGCCTGCTGGTGGTGGCCGATGGCAAGCGCGGCGACGTCCCGGTGACCGCGCGCGCCTATGGCCAGGCCCTGGTCGGGGAGACCGAGACGCCTTGGGGGCCGGTGACCGGCCTGCGAGCCGACGCCTTCACGGCAAACCCACTGCTCGGCGAGGACGCGATCGAGGTACTGGTCGAGGCGGCGAAGGGCGCGGGCGCGGGAGTCTTCCTGCTGGTCCGGACCTCCAATCCGGGGGCGGCGCGGCTGCAGGACGCACCGCTCGGCGGCGCCCCGCTCCACGAGGCGCTTGCCGCGCTGGTAGCCGGGGGCGCCGCGGAGCTGGCGGGGCGGTCCGGGCTCTCCGGCCTGGGTGCGGTGGTCGCGGCGACGGCGCCGCAGCACCTCGGTCGCCTGCGCGAGCTGATGCCGGACTCGATCTTCCTGATCCCCGGGGTCGGGGCGCAGGGCGGCAAGCCCGAGGACCTCGGTCCGGCACTCGCGACGGACCGCCCGGCATCGATCCTGGTTGCTGCCGCTCGCGGGATCGCGGCTGCGGAGGACCCAGCCGCCGCCGCCGAGGAGCTCCGCTCCGCCGTCTGGGCCCTCGGGGACTGAGCCCCGCTGAGGACCCCGCGAGTACTATCGCGGCCCGCGGATGCCGGATTACAAGCCGAATCAATTCGTCCGCGCGTTCGCCGTGCTGGCCCTGGTCGCGGCCTTCATCGCGGTCGTCGCGGTCGTCGCAACCTCGGATGGCGGCTCCGGCGGCGGGGGCGACGGCGGCGCGCGGGTGACACCGAACGGGCCGGACAAGCGCGGCCGAAACGCCCTGGAACGCGGAGTCTGGATCGTCCGCTCCGGCGACACGCTGGGGAAGATCTCCGAGCAGACAGGCATCGACATCGACACGCTCATCCAGCTCAACCCCGACCTCGACCCGCAGGCCCTGCTGGAGGGCCAGCGCATCACACTCCGCTGACCATGCCCAGGTCGGGGGGCAGACGCTCGAAGAGGCGCGGCGCCGCGGCGCTCACCCTCGCCCTTGCGCTGCTCGCTTCCTCGCCGACGAGCGCTGCCGGGGCGGGCCAGCCGTCGGCCGGCGCGCCGAAGCTGGACGCCAAGGCCTGGATCCTGATCGACCCGCGCGATGGCTCGACGCTGGCGAGCAAGGCCCCCGACAAACGCCTGCCGGTCGCCAGCACGACCAAGCTGATGACCGCGTATCTGGCGCTCAAGCGCCTGCGGCCCAACCAGACGATCGCGGCCCCTTCCTACCAGCCGAGCGCCTCGGCCGAGATCCGCCTGGGGCTTCGCCCCGGCGAGCGAATGCGCGTCCGTGACCTGCTCTACGGGCTGCTGCTGCCGAGCGCGAGCGACGCCGCCCAGACCCTGGCCGTCGGCGTGTCCGGATCGGTCCCGGCCTTCGTCACCGCGATGAACCAGGCGGCGCAGCGGCTCGGGCTCGCGGACACCCACTACGCAAACCCGATTGGCCTGGACGATCCGCGGAACTACTCGAGCGCCCACGACCTCGTCACCCTCGCGTCCGTCCTCTTGCGCAACCCGCTCTTTGCCCGGATCGTCGACTCACCGAGCGCGGCGCTGAGAAGCGGCGATCACCCGCGTCGGGTGACCAGCCGGAACACCCTGCTTGGCCGGGTGCCCTGGGTCGGCGGGGTGAAGACCGGGCACACGCTGGGGGCTGGCTACGTCCTGGTCGGCTCCGGGACCCAGGACTCGACCACCCTGATCTCCGCGGTGCTCGGCACCCCGAGCGAGTACTCGCGCGACGCCGACACGCTCAATCTCCTCCAGTACGGCTTCTCGCTCTACCGCCCGGTCCAGCCGGTGCGGGAGGGCGAGGAGCTCGCCGACCCGAAGCTCGACTACCGCAGGGACCACCTGTCACTGGTGGCCAAGCGGGCGCTGCGCGTCGACGTCCGGGAGGGGGAGCGGGTCAGCACTCACATCACCGCTCCGGACGAGATCAGCGGCGCCGTGGATGAGGGCCAGGTCATGGGACGAGTCAGCGTCAGCGTGGACGGTAAGGTCGCTGCCGCCAGCCCGCTGGTCGCCGCCGAAGCCGTGGGGGCCGCGACCGCACTCGACAAGGCGGTCTGGACGGCCCAGAATCCCTTTCTCCTGGTTGCACTTGGAGCGATCGTGATAGTTGTAGGGCTGCTGCTGATGGCGCGAGGGCGACGGTCGAGAGAGCCGATGGCGATCTCGCGCTCCCGGCCGGAGCGGCGGCAGGAACCCCGAGAGCGGACCGCAGAGGAGAGGCGCAGGATGCACGAGGAGAGGATGCGCAGGAGGCGCGAGAGAATGGAGCGAGAAGGGGGAACCGGATGATCCTCACCGTCACGTTGAACGCGGCGATCGACCGCACCGTCGCAGTCCCGAGCTTCCGCCAGGGCCATCGCCATCGCGCCGTGGAGGCGAGCACCGTCGCCGGGGGGAAGGGCGTCAACGTCGCGCGCGCACTGAAGCTGCTCGATCGGCCCGTGATCGCGACCGGGCTGGCGGGCGGCCCGACCGGGGCGCGCCTGATGGAGCGCATGGCGGAGGAATCGATCCTCACCGACTTCACCTGGATCGCCGGCGAGTCGAGGACGAACCTCGCGGTGATCGATCCGACCTCCGGCGAGCAGACGGAGATCAACGAGCGTGGCCCCGACGTGAGCGCCGAGGAGCTGGAGCGCTTTCTCGAGAAGCTGCTCTACCTGGCGCGCGGCGCGCGACTCTGCGCCATCGCGGGAAGCCTGCCGCCCTCGGTGCCGCCGTCGTTCTCGGCCCGCATGGTCGAGGAGCTCAAGGCGCTCGGTGTCGAGACGATCGTCGATACCGAGGGCGAACCGTTGATCGCGTCGATCCGCGCCGAGCCGGCAGCCGTCACCCCGAACGTCCGTGAGGCGGAGGGAGCCGTCGGGCACGAGTTCAACGACCGCGAGGATTTGATCAACGGCCTGCAGAGCCTGGTCGAGCTCGGTGCCGGCGACGCGGTGATCACTCGTCCCGAGGGCTGTGTCGCGTCCATGCGCGGTCCCGATGACCAGCGCCGCGCCTACGAGGTCACCGCACCCGAGGTCGAGCCTGTCGCGACCGTAGGCTCCGGCGACGCCTTCCTCGCCGGCTTCATTGCCGCGCGCTACGACGGGCGCTCGCCGGAGGAGTGCCTTCGCTTCGCGGTCGCCTGCGGCGCCGAGTCGACCCAGCACTTCGGCGCGGGGAGCATCGATCCGGCGGAGATCCATCGGCTCCTGCCCGGGGTCGAGTCACGCGAGCTCGAGGCGCCTGCCACGGTCTAGGAGCGGCTTGGCGGTTTACCGCTGTTATCCTTGGCGAGGCGTTGGTGTGTGAGCTCCGAAACGCCGCTGGCACCGCATTTTCGGCCCCGCGACGCGGGGTTTTTTCGTCCGCGAACGAACGTAGGGTGGGGCAATGGAAGTAGAGATCGGACGCGGCAAGAAGGGCCGCAGGGCCTACGGCTTCGACGACATCGCGATCGTCCCCTCGAGGCGGACGCGCGACCCCGATGACATCGACATCACCTGGACCCTCGGTCCGTATCGCTTCGAGCTGCCGCTGCTCGCCTCCGCGATGGACGGCGTGGTCAGCCCCAAGACCGCGGGGCTGATCGGCAAGCTAGGCGGCCTCGGCGTGCTCAACCTCGAGGGGATCTGGTCCCGCTACGAGAACGCCGACCAGAAGCTCGACGAGATCGCCGCGGCGCCCAAGCAGATCGCCACGCGGATCATGCAGGAGATCTACGCCGAGCCGGTCAAGCCGGAGCTGATCGCAAAGCGGGTCGAGGAGATCAAGGCCGACGGGGCCGTGGCCTGCGGCTCGCTGACGCCGCAGAAGGTGACCCAGCACTACGAGATCGCCCTCGAGGCCGGGCTCGACATCCTGGTGATCCAGGGGACGGTGATCTCGGCGGAGCACGTCTCGAGTCAGACCGAGCCTCTCAACCTGAAGGAGTTCATCGCCTCGCTCGACGTTCCGTGCGTCGTGGGCGGCTGCGCCTCCTACAACACCGGCCTCCACCTGATGCGGACCGGGGCGGTGGGCGTGCTCGTCGGGGTCGGCCCGGGCGCGGCCTGCACCACGCGCGGCGTGCTGGGCATCGGTGTGCCGCAGGCAACAGCGATCGCGGACGTCGCGGCTGCGCGCGGCCAGCACATGATGGAGACGGGCAACTACTGCAACGTGATCGCCGACGGCGGCATGCGCACCGGCGGCGACGTCTCCAAGGCGATCGCCTGCGGCGCCGACGCCGTGATGATCGGCTCGCCGCTCGCGCGCGCCAAGGAGGCTCCCGGCCGCGGCTACCACTGGGGGATGGCGACCTTCCATCCCTCGCTGCCCCGCGGCGCCCGGGTCGCGACCCACCAGGACGGGACGCTCGAGGAGATCCTGCTCGGTCCCGCCCAGGAGAACGACGGCACCTTCAACCTGATGGGCGCGCTGCGCACCTCGATGGCGACCACCGGCTATGCGGACATCGCCGAGTTCCACCGCGCCGAGGTGATGGTCGCTCCCGCGCTGATGTCCGAGGGCAAGCAGCTGCAGCGCGAGCAGTCGGTCGGCATGGGCTCGAACGGGCGCGCCACGGTGGCGACGGCGGTCGCCGTCTCGGATGACTAAAGCGGCTAGCGCCGCCACGAACAAGACGGTCGAGAGACCGCACGTCCCGGAGCGGTCCACCTCCGACGCTGACCCGCGGGTGGCGCCGCGGGGGGCCCAGGATGAAACGGGTGGCTCCTCGGCTTCGCCTGCGGAGCCCCCTCGCACCTACGACGCCGTCGCCCGCAGGATGGGGGGGCCCGCGGCGACAGGACCCGCGGGCCAGGCGCTGGAGGAGGTCCTGGTCTTGGACTTCGGCGGCCAGTACTCGCAGCTGATCGCCCGCCG
>JBKOYL010000057.1:0-6208 GCA_046725395.1 Actinomycetota bacterium
TCAAGCGCTTTCTCGCCGACCTCGCCCGCGGCTGCATCTGCCCGCCGGAGCTTCCCGTCTGCGTCTGCGGGCGGGAGCCGGAGGCGGAGCTGCTCACGAAGCGCGCGATCTCGCCGGGGCCGGAGGAGATCGAGCGCAACCCGCGCGCTTCGTCAGCACATCTGCGCGCCGCGCTCAAGATCCGCGACGGCCGGGAGGCCGGCTGATGGGCGCCGCGGCGACCGCTCGGACCGCGCCGGCCTCCAAGCCCGCGCCTCGCCGGAAGCCCCGGCGCCGGCCGGCGACTTCGAAGTCGCGTCCCGGCACCGACTCGCGGGCTCGCGCACAGCGCCAGCCGGCGGCCCGGATGATGAGACCCGCAATGGCCGGAGCCGCGCTGCTCCCGCAGGCTGCGGTCCGGAGCGTCGGCGCCGTCCGCGACATCTCGGACTCCGGCCTGATCGTGAGGCTCACCCGCGGGCGAGGCTGGATCGCGGTCCTGTGTGCCCTGCTGGGCGGGATCGTCGCCCTCAACGTGATCAGCCTCAGCCTCACCGCCGGCTCCGGGCGCCTCTCGCTCCAGATCGACGACATGAAGAGCCAGGTCTCCGCACTGCGAGCCGAGATCGACGAGCGGCTCTCGGCGAGCAGGGTGCAGGCCGAGGCCGCGCGGCTCGGGCTCGCGGTGCCCGATCCGCAGGCGATCAGCTACCTGAGCGAAAACGACGGCGACGCCGAGCGACTCGCCCACCTGCTCGCGACCGACAGCTTCCTGACCGCGCCGAGCCAGCCGTCGAGCTATCCGGCGGATGGCGCGACCTACGCGCCCGTGGACCCCGCCGAGGCGCCGACCACGACTGTCTCACCGACCACGACCACGCCGAGCACGACCCCGACCGAGACCACGCCGAGCTCCGGCGGCGGCGCCGGGACCGGCACGACGGGCGGTGGCGCCACCGGCGGCATCTCCACCGGAGGCGTCGGCCTCTAGGGGGCGCCGAGTCATGCGGCTCATCGACCGCCGGCTCGGGCTGCTCTTCTGCGCGTTCTGCCTGATCTTCTCCTTCGCGCTGGTGCGCGCGTTCTGGCTGCAGGGCGTTCACGGTGGGGCGCTGCGCGCCGAGGCGCGCGACCAGCAGGTGACGCGCGTGACCATCCCCGGCCAGCGCGGGCGGGTGCTCGACCGCAACGGCAAGGTGCTGGCGGCCTCCGAGGGCGCCGCCGATGTGATCGCGACGCCCTACCAGGTCAAGAACCCCGGCCGTACGGCGCTGCGGCTCCACGACATCCTCGGTGAGCCGACCGCCGAGCTCGGCGAGGCGCTCTCGGACCGCAGCTCGGGCTTCGCCTACCTGGCGCGGAAGGTCGACCCCACCATCGCGTCCAGGGTCGAGAACCTGGACATCACCGGGATCTCGACCGTTCCGACCAGCCGCAGGCTCTACCCGCAGGGCGAGCTCGCCTCACAGGTGATCGGCGCGGTCGGGACCGAGAACCAGGGCCTCACCGGCCTCGAGCACTCCGAGAACGACGTGCTGGGCGGCGCCAACGGCGAGCAGGACGTGGTCCACGATGCGCTCGGCCGGCCGCTTCGCATGGAGACGATCACCCCGCCGAGCGTCGGCGAGGACGTGCAGACGACGATCGACGCGGCGATCCAGGACAAGACCGAGGAGGCGCTCTCTGAGGCGGCCGAGCACTATGAGGCCAAGGGCGCGGCGGCGGTCGTGATGAACCCGAACACCGGCGAGATCCTGGCGATGGCCAACTGGCCGACCTTCGATCCCAACGACCTCACGGACGTGACGCCCGGGGAGCTCGAGAACCGCGCGACCGGGTTCACCTATGAGCCGGGCTCGACCTTCAAGGCGTTCACCGTCGCCTCGGCGCTCGAGGACCGCGTGGTCACCCCGAGCACCAGCTTCTATCTCCCGTCGGAGATCCGGGTCTACGACCGCACGATCGGCGAGGCCCACGAGCGACCGCCGATCGACGCCACCGTCGCGCAGATTCTCGCCCAGTCCTCGAACGTCGGGGCGGTGACGATCGGACTCAGGGAGGGCGCCGACCGCTTCTCGCAGTGGATCAACCGCTTCGGGTTCGGGCGGCCGACCGGCCTCGACTTCCCCGGCGAGGAACGCGGCATCGTGCCCGCGCGGGACGACTATTCCGGTTCCACCATGGGCAACCTGCCGATCGGCCAGGGGCTGGCGGTGACACCGATGCAGATGGCGACTGGATACTCCGCGATTGCCAACGGCGGGACCCTGCGCCGCCCGACCCTGCTGAAGAGCGTCGGCGGCCAGCCCGTCGACCACGACGCGGACGCTCATCGCGTGATCGGCGCGAGAACCTCCGCGCAGCTCCGCCGGATGCTGGAGGGCGTGCTCGAGCCGGGCGGGACCGCGTCCTCGGTCAGCGTCCCCGGCTACGTCCTCGCCGGCAAGACCGGCACGGCGCAGAAGGTCGAGAACGGGACCTATTCGGATAGCCGCTACGTCGCCTCGTTCGTCGGCTTCGCCCCCGCCCAACGGCCGAAGCTGCTGGTCGCCGTGGTCGTCGACGAGCCCCTCTACGTCCACACCGGCGCCGCGGTGGCGGCGCCTGTGTTCGGGCAGGTCGCCGAGTTCGCCCTGCCCTATCTCGGCATCAGGCCGCGCTGACCGCTGGCCAGTCGGCCGCTCCGTGTTTCCTACGCACTCCGGTGTGGGGAACTACCCGTTCATGCAAATGAACGCGATCTGACCCAGGTGGGCGATTTACAGGTAAATCGTCTGGGCGGAGACTCTGACCTGCGTCAGACAGCAGAACGTCAGCGCGGTGCAATCCGGGCGGACGACGGGGAATGCAGGGCCCCCTTGGGAGAAACGGGAAGGAACATCATGAACTTGAACTGGAAGCCTCGAGTCAACGGCAAGCGCCGGCTCGCCGTGATCGGCGCGTCGCTGACGCTAGGGGTCCTATCTCTGGCGGCAATCGCGCTCGCGGACAACGCTGTGAACGACGTGACCGTGGGCGGCACTGACACGTTTCCCGCAGGGGGCTCGACCACCGTCAACTACTGGATCGTGTCGAACAACGGAGATGGCCAGACCGGCTGCAACGCGGCAGATGGTGGCGCGGCGACGGTCACGATCAATGCCCCGGCGGCCGTGAGCGTGAGCCCGAACCCGCTTACGTTCTCGGCGTGCGGCACCGGCGCCAAGCAGCTGGTGACGTTCACCTCGAACACCCCCGGTGACTATGACATCACCGCGAGCGTGTCCGATGCGAGCTCGAGTGGCGGCACCTACAACACCATTCCGGCGAACTTCACGCTGCACGTCACCTCGGTGGCGCCGACCAATCATGCGCCCCTGGTATCGAGTCCGGCCGGTGCCAATCCTGTCACCGCGCAGGGCAACGAGGGCGGCAATCTCACGGCCGGCGGTGCGTTCACCGACCAGGACAACGACCCGCTGACGCTGAGCCATGTGGGCGCTGGATCCCTTTCGGGTTCGCCGACGGCACCCGGCGGCGGTCCTTGGTCCTGGAGCTACACCCCGACCGACAACGGATCTGGCTCGGTCAGCGTGACAGCGAACGATGGCCACGGCGGAACCGCGACCGACAGCTTCAGCTGGTCGGCTGCGAACGTGGCGCCGACCGCGTCGATCACCGGTGCTCCGACCACCAGCCCGGAGGGCACGCAGATCTCGCTTGGCAGCTCGGTCACCGATCCGAGCTTGGACGATACGTCCGCCGGATTCACGCGCTCTTGGAGCGTTACGAAGAACGGCGTCGCGTACGGTTCTGGCGGTTCAGACGCGAACTTCAGCTTCACGCCTGACGACAATGGTACCTACGTCGTCTCCTTCTCCGCAAAGGACAAGGATGACGGGGAAGGCACGGACAGCAAGACGATCACGGTCACGAACGTCGCGCCGTCGAACGTCACAGCATCGTTCGGATCAGCGCTCTCGTGCACCGCGGCTGCGAATGGTGCCACTCTGAGCTGGAGCTTCGCGGATCCGGGTTCCGACACATGGGACGCTCAGATCGACTGGAACTACGACGGAACGACGTTCGCGCCCGACGAGACCAAGACGAACGTCGCCAAGTCCGGCTCGGCGACACACCCGTACGGATCGGCCGGCACGTATGTGGCGGCGATCAAGATCAACGACGATGACGGTGGCTCGTCGGATCTCCAGACCGCGAACCTGACCGTGAACTACAACCTGAGCAGCATCCTGCAGCCCGTTAACGACACGCGCAACGGTCAGCCGACGAGCATGTTCAAGTATGGCAGCACTGTTCCAGTGAAGGTCGAGATAACGGATTGCGACGGGTCGCATCCGAGCAACCTCGACGTGCGCGTGACGTACGCGAAGACCGCGAGCAACCCACCCCCGGTGGGGACTGACGAGGCAATCGCAACTAACACGCCTGACGGCGGGAATCAGATGCGCTTCTCGGACCCGATCTACATCTTCAACTTCGGGACCAAGTACATCAACGACCCCACGTCGACGGTGAGGATCGATGTCTCGATTCCTACGACGGGGCAGTCCACCTACGCGCACATCGGACTGAAGGCGAAGTAGACCGCACGGACCACGCCACAGAGAAGGCGGGAGCTAACTCCGATCCCTGGTCCGTGAGACCTAAAGAGGGCGCCGGCTTTGCCGGCGCCCTCTTCAATTTACTAGATAATTTCTTTGAGAAGCGCGACCGCAGTAGCGCTGAGATAGGCGTCCATCCGCCGGCGGACCTCGTCGCGACTACCGGGAATCAGATGTCCGTAGACATCGACACCGCTACGGCTCGGCTGGCGCCTACCCGATCCAGATGGACGTAACGGACGATGACGGCGGTACTGATTCCGACGCGACTCACTGTCACACCGCCTACGACGTCCCAACCACGACTCTGCAGCCGATCAACTACACCGGGCCGCGGACTGCGTTCAAGGCCGGCAGCCCCATTCCGGTGAAGATCACGGTGGCTGATTGCGATGGGAACTCGGTCGGCACGCTGGCGCCGCAGGTAAGCGTTCAGAAGGGCGACATTCCGCCGGATCCCGAAGGAACGATCAACGAGGCGGTCTCGACGGTTCCGCCGAGCTCAGGTACGACGATGCGCTACGACGCCACAGGGGCCCAGTACATCTACAACCTGAACACCAAGGGCCTGACGGCTCCGTCCGACTACACGATCGTAATCTCGGATCCGTCGTCCGCAGCGCCCGTGATCGCCTACATCACCCTGAAGAAGTAAGACCGGAGGATGACGGAGATTCGAGGGGCGCCGGCGCAAGCCGGCGCCCCTCTTCTGTTCGTGAAGCTCTAAAGCGTGTCGCGAACAAGGGCGACTGCGTCCTCACGATCGCTGGCGCCGAGCTTGCGAACGATCTCTGAGCTGTGCCTGCGGACGGTCACCGGCGAGATCGAGAGCCGCTTGGCGATCGACGCGTTGCTGAGACCGTCGCACATCAGCTCGAGCACCTCGAACTCCCGAGCGCTGAGATCGGCCCGGCCCTCCTTGCCGATCACGGCGCGGCGCCGACCGTGCGTCCGCATGTCGTGGATCAGCTCTGCCATCAGTGTGGGGGGAATCGCGGCCTCGCCTGCGAGCACGCCTCGCAGCGCGGCCGGCAGGCGTGCCGGTTCCATCCCCTTGAGCAGGTAGCCGGCCGCGCCTGCCCGGACCGAGTCGATCAGGTCCTCGTGATCGGTGGAAACGGTGAGCATGACGACGGTGGTGCCCGGCACACGCCGGCTGATCTCGCGAGTGGCGCTGATTCCGCCACCGGGAATCTCGATGTCCATCAGGCAGAGGTCCGGCTTCTCCCGGATGACGGCCTCGATGGCCGCCTCCGCATCGCCCGCCTCGGCGGCGATGGAGAACCCTTCGGCCTCGAGCAGCCGCCGCACAGCCGTTCGCACCAAGGGCTGGTCGTCGACCAGGACGACGCTGATCTTCCGCCTCACCAGCCAGCCATGCTAGAAGGGATCGGTGCAGCAGTCCGCCAGTCACCCCAGCGTGATGCTGGTCGACGATCACCGCCTTTTCAGGGAGGGCCTGCGCGAAATCCTGGAGGAGGAGGGATTCCCGGTGGTGGGGGAGGCTGAGAGCGCCGCCGGGGCGGTCGCAATCGCGGCGGAGAGGAAGCCCGCGGTCGTGCTGATGGACCTCGAGATGCCGGGTGGCTCGGGGATCGAGGCGACGCGGCGGCTGGCCGAGCGAT
>JBKOYL010000001.1:0-9794 GCA_046725395.1 Actinomycetota bacterium
CCGGACCAGGACTACGTATCGACCTGTCCCTCCGGCTGACGCCACCTCACTGTCTTCTCGCCCGCCCGACCGCGGATAGACCGAGCGTATACCGCCCTGTCGGAGCCTCCTAGCTGACCACTGGCACCGGGGACTCGTCCCATTTGGGATCAGCTCCGAGGCCACTACCACCAGGAGGCCCACAATGAGGGCACGCACCATCACCACCATCGTCGTTCTCGGCGCACTCGCGATTCCCATCAGCGCGTCCGCCAGGGTCGACACTGACTACCACGCCACCCCCAACGCGAGCACGAGCGCGTCGAGCGACTCGAGCCAGCCCGCCGGGAGCTCGGACTACTCGTCCGTCAACTCGATCACGGGCGGGTCCAGTCACTCGAGCCAGCCCGCCGGGAGCTCCGACTACTCGTCCGTCAACTCGATCACGGGCGGGTCCAGCGAGTCGAGCCAGCCCGCCGCCTCGCAGGACGTCGGCTCCGGCTACTCGTCGCTCAACGCGATCACCGGCCCGCCTTCCAGCGAGCCCACGCTCGTCTCGGGCTCGCCGGCCAGCACGGATGACGGGTTCGATTGGCTCAGCGGAGCGATCGGCGCCGCGGCGGCGATGGCTCTCGTGGCGCTCGGCGGCGCCGCGTTCCTGACCGTTCGCAGGCGCACGGCCGTCGCGCCGTCGCCGGCCTCGACGAGCTGAGGCCGGACCTCGGTCGCGGTGGGCGCGGAGGAATGGGAGCCCACCCACCTCCGCGCCCATCGCCATCGAGGGAGCGTGATGAGCCCCTGAGGGAGGCGCTCGCGGGCTGGTTCAACCGGTCTGCACCTCGGTGAGCACGCGCGCTCGGGGAGCGCCGCCGAGGCCGGGTGACGCATCTGCGGAGGACCAGACCTTCGTCTCCAGGAAGCCCTTGAACGCCTCAGCCTGCTCGGCGGTGTCGAAGTCGAGCTCGACGTAGATGTACTCGTCGTCGTCGACCGGCTGGTGCACGCGCTCTGCCTTGACGCCGGCCTTCTTCCGAGCTTCCCCGAAGCGGCCGAACGCCCCCAGCCACGTCTCCAGGTCGGTGATCGCATGCTCGATGTGCAGCGTGGCCATTTGATCTCCCTCGGTCGCTCTGCGGGCCCGCAGCATAAGATCGCCCCGAATGGCCGAGCCGATCAAGGTCGTGGTCTCCGGCGCCGCCGGGCGCATGGGGGAGACCGTCTGCGCGGTGGTGGAGGGGGCCGAGGGCATGGAGCTCGTCGGCCGAGCGGATCCTCGGCTCGATACCCCCATCGAGGACGCGGTGGAGGGCGCGGATGTGATGGTGGACTTCACCACTCCCGTGGCCGCCCCGGCCAACGTGGCCGTTGCGATCGGCGCGGGGGTGCACGCGGTGGTCGGGACCACCGGCTTCGACCTGGAGGAGTTGAGGACGACCGTCGAGGCTGCGGAGGGCGATGCGAACTGCTTCGTCGCGCCGAACTTCGCGATCGGGGCGGTGCTGATGATGGAGGCCTCGAAGCTGGCAGCGAGGCACATGCCGGAGGTGGAGATCATCGAGCTGCACCACGATCAGAAGAAGGACGCTCCCTCGGGAACCGCGAAGCGGACCGCGGACCTGATCCGGGAGGCGGGCGGCAATGTCCACGAGCCGATCCACTCCGTGCGCCTTCCCGGGCTGGTCGCCCATCAGGAGGTCACTTTCGGCGGCGAGGGCCAGACCCTCACCATCCGCCACGACTCGATCGACAGATTGAGCTTCATGCCCGGCGTCCTGCTTGCCGTTCGCAAGGTGGCCGACCTGCCCGAGCGGTTCGTGGTCGGCCTGGAGAATCTGCTTTGAGCGGTACTCTCAGGTCGATGCCCGAGCTCGGAGGCGTAATCACCGCGATGGTCACCCCGTTCGCGGAGGACCGCTCGCTCGACGAGGCCGCCGCCCGGAGGCTGGCGCGGCACCTGATCGAGCACGGCTCGCACGGGCTGGTGCTCGCCGGCACCACCGGCGAGTCCCCGACCCTCGACGACGACGAGAAGCTCGCGCTGCTGCGCGGAGTCCGCGACGAGGTGGGTCCCGACGTGCTCCTGATCTGCGGGAGCGGTTCCAACGACACGCGGCACTCGGAACGCCTGTCGGCGGCTGCTGCGGACAACGGCGCCGATGCGGTGCTGGCGGTGACGCCGTACTACAACAAGCCGAACTTCGCCGGTATCAAGGCTCACTACGAGGCGGTTGCGAGGGCGGCCGGGATCCCGGTCGTGCTCTACAACATTCCGTCGCGGGTGGTTGTGAACATCTCGCCGCAACAGCTTGCGGAACTGGCGCAGATCGAGAACGTCGTCGCCGTCAAGCAGGCGAACGACGAGGAGCTCCAGCCGATCGAGGGGCTGCGGGTGCTGGCCGGCAACGACGGGACCTTCCTACCGACGCTGGAGATGGGGGAAGCCGGAGGGGTCCTGGTGGCCTCGCACCTCGTTGGGCGCGAGATGAGGGAGATCTACGACGCGGTCAGGGCCGGCGACCTGGAACGCGCCAAGGAGATCGACGCATCGTTGCGGCCGATCTACGAGGTCGTCTCGAGGACCAATCCGATTCCGGTCAAGTGCGGCCTGGAGCTCCTCGGAATCTGCTCATGCCGGGCCAGACTGCCGATCGTGGAAGCCGACGAGGACCAGAAGGCGGAGGTCAGGCAGGCGCTCGAGGCGCACGGGCTGCTGGCCGGGAGCGCCGCGTAGGTTTGAGCAGCTCGAACGTTCGGATCCTCCCCCTCGGCGGGCTCGGGGAGATCGGGAAGAACATGACCGCCATCGAGACCGATGGCCGGATCGTGATCGTCGACACCGGCCTGATGTTCCCGACCGCCGACATGCTCGGCATTGACCTAGTCCTGCCGGATTTCTCCAGCCTGCGCGAGCGCGCCGACGATATCGAGGCGATCGTCCTCACCCACGGGCACGAGGACCACGTCGGCGCGCTGCCCTACGTGCTGCGGGAGATCGGGATCCCTCCGGTGATCTACGGCGGCCTGCTCACGGTCGGCATGGTGCGCTCGAAGCTCGACGAGCACAAGCTGCGCGAGGTGCCGCTTCAGGAGCTGCCGGCCGGTCAGGCAGTCGAGGCCGGGCCGTTCCGGCTCGAGCTGGTCCACATGGCGCACTCGATCCCGGACGCGCGGGCGGTCGCGCTCACCTCCGAGCTCGGAACCGTGCTGGTGACCGGCGACTACAAGTTCGACCAGACCCCGGTCGACGGTATCCCCGCCGACGTCTCTCGCCTGGCCGAGCTCGGCCGCGGCGGCCTGCTCTGCCTCTGCGGCGACTCAACAAACGCCGACCGGGCTGGGATAGCGCCGTCGGAGTCGACCGTCGGTCCGGCGCTGCTCGAGGTCTTCTCGCGCTGCCGCGGGCGGATAATCGTCACCTGTTTCGCCTCCAACATCCATCGCGTCCAGCAGGCGATCGACGCGGCGGCTCAGCTCGATCGCCGGGTAGCGCTCGTCGGCCGCTCGATGCGGAAAAACTTCAACATCGCCTCCAACCTCGGCATGGCACAAGCGCCGCACGGCCTCTTCATCTCACCCAAGGAGGTGCAGGACTTCCCCGACGAGAAGGTGGTGGTGATCTCGACAGGCAGTCAGGGCGAGCCGCTCTCCGCGCTGCGGCGGATGGCCCACCGCGACCATCCCGACGTCGAGCTTCACTCGGGTGACACAGTGATCTTCTCGGCGACCCCGATCCCTGGCAACGAGCGCTCGGTGAACGAGACGATCGATCGGATCTTCCAGATCGGGGCCCAGGTGGTGACGGCCAGTGACGCGCCGATCCACGCGTCGGGACACGGCTGGCAGGAGGAGCTCAAGCTGATGCTGAACCTGACGAAGCCCCAGAACGTCTTTCCGTTCCACGGCGACCACAAGCGGCTGCGGCTGCACGCGAACCTCGCCGAGTCCGTGGGCGTCGACCCGGATCGCGTCTTCAGCGGGCGGAACGGCCTGGCCCTCGAGATCGACGAGTCAGGCGCCCGCTTCGGAGACGACGTCCACGCCAGCATGATTTTCGTAGACGGGGTCTCGGTGGGGGAGCCCGACGAGTTCGCCCTGCGCGACCGCCGCAAGCTCTCCGACGACGGCGTCTTCATCGTGGTCGCCACGATCTCGGCGGACGACGGATCGCAGGTGGCCGACCCCGAGGTGATCTTCCGGGGTGTTCCCTTCTCCGAGGACGCGGACGGCCTCCGCGACGAGCTGCGCGAGGTGGTCGAGGACACGCTGGCCGATGCCGCGGAGGAGCAGATCCGCGAGATCTCACTTCTCCAGCAGGACCTGCACGACGACATCGCCGAGTTCGTCTACGAGAAGCTCCGCCGCAGGCCTCTGGTGTTGCCGGTCGTCGTCGAGGTCTAAGCGACTAGACGGTTCCGCGGAGCCGCGTGCCCCCAGCTCGCTTTTCGCGCAGAGGAGGCGCGAGCGGATCAGCTCCACTGCTGCTCCTCCGGACGAGAAGCGATACAGATCCATCATCCGACCGGGTTCTTACGCTCGGTGAATGAACGAAGGCGCCGCAGAAGACCCGCGCCCGGCGGCAGTCTCGTTCGTGACCACCGAGCACTTCGTGCTCCAAGGTTCCCGCGCCTGGACGATTTCGGAGTCGACCGGCCGGGCGAGCATGTTTCTCACCGCGGTCTCAGGCGGACTCGTCGCCCTGGGATTGGTGGCCACCGCGAGCGGTATCGGCTCCGCGTTCTACGCCTTCGCCCTGATCCTGCTCCCGACGCTGGCGTTCGTCGGCCTCGTGACCTTCGAGCGTGCCCTGCAGTCGGGAGTCGAGGACTACGGCTATGCCCGGCGCATCGCCCTCCTGCGCGGCTTCTACTTCGACAGCGCCCCGGAGGTAACCCCGTACCTGCTCACCGTCCCGGAGGCGGAGCGGGTCCGCGTGCAGGGCCTCGGCGGCGGGCGATGGCAGGGCCTGCGCACAGTCGCCGGAATGGTGGGCGTCATCGCGTGCGTGCTCTTCGGTTCGACGATCGGGTTGGCAGTCGCCGTCGCGTTCGATCACAAGCTCGCGCTTTCGCTCGTCGCAGGGGGAGTCGTTGCGCTGGTCGCGCTCGTCGCCCTGATGCGATTTCAGAGGGCGGCATGGATGCGCGCCGCGGCCGAACCGGTTTCCTTCGAGGAATCAGCTCCCTGATCGATCAGCATCGCCGAGGGGTGCGTTGCATCGATCATGCCCGGTCCTCTAGAAGCTTCAGGGCAGTCTCGAGGCCGCGGGCGAGGACTCGGTCGGAGAGGTCGCGGTCCGTCAGCGTCCTGGCGAGCTGAAGCGTGCCGACCATCAATCCGAAGACCGTGAGCGCATCCGCTCGACCGGCCTCGATGTCGGTCGGGTCGAGGCGCGAGGCGATGTCGTCCACGACCCCCATCACCTCCTCGGTGAAGACGTCCCTGGTGTCGGCGGGTCGGCGAGCGATCTCGTCGAGCAGGGCAGCGGACGGGCAGCCGTCCGCGAACTGGTCGCGGTGTTCTGGAGATAGGTAGGAGCGGACGAAGGCCTCCAGTCCCGCCCGATCCGAGGGCTGGGCGTCAAAGCTTTGGCGCTGTGCGCGCAGCTGGTCGGCGAGGACGTTCGCGACCAGGTCCTCCTTCGATGAGAAGTGGGCATAGAAGGCGCCGTTGGTCAGGCCGGCGTCGGACATCACGGTGGCCACGCCCGCGCCGTCGATGCCGTCCTCCTTGAAGCGCCGCCCGGCGGCTTCGAGGATCCGCTGGCGCGTCGCCTGCTTATGGCCCTTGCTGTAGCGCATAGCTCATTCCTTTCGAACCGCTGCGGAGTGTGACGCACCTCGCACGATTATATTACGATCATAAGATAGCATGGCGACTGTCATTCAATCAGAGGAGCGGAACGTGGCGGTCAAGACAGATCAGGTAGCGCTAGTGACGGGAGCATCGTCCGGGATCGGTGAGGCGGCCGCGCGTGCACTGCTCGGCGCGGGATTTGCCGTGTACGGGACGAGCCGCAGGGCGACCGCGGGGGAGACCCGGGGCGGCGTGGTGTTCCTGCCGCTCGACGTCACCGACGATGTGTCGGTGGCCGGTGTGGTGCGCGAGGTGCTCGAGCGATCCGGCCGCATCGATGTCCTGGTCAACAACGCCGGCGTCGGCTCATCCGGTGCCAGCGAGGAGAGCTCCGTCGCGCAGGACCAGATCGTCTTCGACGTCAACGTCTTCGGCCTCCTTCGTATGACCAAGGCCGTCCTGCCCCACATGCGCGCGCAGCGAAGCGGACGAGTGATCAACATGTCGTCGGTCGGCGGATTCGCGCCCCAGCCCTTCATGGCCAGCTATGTGGCGTCCAAGCACGCGGTCGAGGGCTACTCCGAGTCTGTGGACCACGAGGTTCGGGAGCACGGCGTTCGGGTTCTGCTCGTCGAACCGTTCAACACGAGCACCGCCTTCGACGCGAGCGTGGTGCGGGGTGAGAACCCCCTGCCGGCCTACGAGCGGGGACGGCACACCTTCGAAGACACCCTCGCGGACGGGATGAAAACCGGAGCCGACCCCGCCGTGATCGGCAAAGTGATCGTCGCGGCGGCAACAGACCCGAAACCGAAGCTGCGCTACCCCGCGGGCTCGGGAGCCGGCCGCATCAGCATGCTCCGCCGCCTCGCGCCTGCCCGGATCTTCGACAAGCAGATCCGCAAGATCAACCGGATGACACGAACGCACAAGGAGACGAAGCGATGACGAAGGGCCAAGAGCCCACGGGGGCGACGCTTAACCCCACGTGGAGGAACACCCCGACCGAGACCATCGACGTCGGCGGCACGAGCTTCGCCTACCGGGAGCTCGGCCCGAGCACGGGGGTGCCGGTGATCTTCCTCACCCACCTGGCCGCCGTCCTGGACAACTGGGATCCCCGCGTCGTGGACGGCATCGCCGCGGAGCATCGGGTGATCACCTTCGACAACCGCGGCGTCGGCGCCTCGGGTGGGTCCACACCGAAGACGATCGAGGAGATGGCGACCGACGCCGTCGCCTTCATCCGCGCCCTCGGCTTCGAGCGGGTCGACCTCTTCGGGTTCTCCATGGGCGGCATGATCGCCCAGGTGATCGCGCAGGAGGAGCCGCGGCTCGTGCGCAGGATGATCCTCGCCGGAACTGGCCCCGCTGGTGGCGAAGGAATCGACAAGGTGACCCGGATCACCTACCTCGACATCGCGCGAGGGCAGCTCACCCGCCGGGACCCCAAGGAGTTCCTGTTCTTCACCAGGACGCCGAACGGGCGCGGCGCCGCGAAGGAGTTCTTGGCAAGGCTCGAGGAGCGCACCAACGACCGCGACAAGGCCATTTCCGTGCGCTCACTCCGCGCGCAGCTCAAGGCCATCCACCGCTGGGGCAAGCAGCAGCCCGCCGACCTCTCGGGCATCCACCAGCCGGTGCTCGTCGCCAACGGCGAGAGCGACAGGATGGTGCCCACCAAGAACACCGTCGACCTCGATCGACGGCTCCCGAACAGCCGGCTCGTCGTTTATCCCGACGCCGGGCACGGCGGGGTGTTCCAGTTCCACGAGGACTTCGTCAGGCGGGCTCTCGAGTTCCTCCGGTGATGAGGGCATTCGTCGTCGAGCACTACGGCAAGGACGGACTCCGTGCCGCCGACGTACCCGAGCCCGAGGTCGGCGACGGTGACGTGCTGGTCAAGGTGAGCGCCGCCAGCATCAACCCGCTGGACAAGATGGCCCGCGACGGCGAGTTCAAGCGGCTGCTGAAGTACCGGACGCCGTTCGTGCTCGGCCACGACGTCGCCGGTGTGGTGAGGGGGGTCGGCTCGGCCGTACGCGACTTCGAGGTAGGCGACCAGGTCTACGCTCGCCCCCGCGACCTGCGGATCGGGACCTTCGCCGAGTACATCGCGATCGACCAGGACGACGCCGCGCACAAGCCGGCCTCACTCACCCTGCACGAGTCAGCGGCGGTGCCGCTCGTGTCACTGGCCGCCTGGCAGGCCCTTGTCGATCGCGCCCAGGTGAAGCCCGGCCAGAAGCTCCTCGTTCACGCCGGCTCCGGCGGCCTGGGGTCGACCGTCCTCCAGCTCGCCAAGCACCTCGGCGCCACCGTGGCGACGACTACGAGCGGAGAGAACGCGGAGCTGGTGCGCGGCCTCGGCGCCGATGTCGTCGTCGACTACACGAAGGAGGACTTCGCCGAGCTCCTCTCCGGCTACGACGTCGTGCTGGACTCGGTCGGTGGCGAGAACCTCGAGAGGTCCCTCACGGTCCTCAAGCCGGGCGGACGGGCGATCGGCGTGGCCGGCCCGCCGGACCCCGGGTTCGCGAAGCAGGTCGGGGCGCCGAGGTTCATGGGCGTCGTGATGGGACTGCTGAGCCGCAAGGTCCGCAAGCGGGCACGGAAGCTGGGCGTGAGCTACTTGTTTCTGTTCATGCAGGCCAACGGCGGGCAGCTGCGCGAGCTGGCCGCCCTCTACGACGCCGGCCACCTCCGCCCCGTCATCGACAGGGCGTTTCCGTTCGACCAGACCCTCGAGGCGCTGGCGTATGTCGAGCAGGGCCGCGCCAACGGCAAGGTCGTGATCACGCTCGACTGACAACGCCGTCTGCCGCCCAAGGGCTGCAAGGGGTCCGATAGCTGAAGCGAATGGACAGCAGTCGCAGAACGCCTGTCCTGGATATGAAGCAGCAGCGAAGGTGCCTACTGAGCCGACGCCTCCTCCCGCGTGAAAGGAGAACGCTGAGCCAAAGGAGGGAGGCGCCGGACCTGCGAGTCCGGCCGCGGGTGATCGCGCGCGTCGGTCGTGGCTCCGCCCAACCTCATTTGTCGAGACCGATCCATCCAGGTGTTGTCT
This sequence comes from Actinomycetota bacterium, assembly GCA_046725395.1. Taxonomy (GTDB): domain Bacteria; phylum Actinomycetota; class Thermoleophilia; order Solirubrobacterales; family 70-9; genus DASUPK01. Next base: position 8,840 of record JBKOYL010000001.1, read on the forward strand.
GGCAACAGCTAAGTGGATCGCTCCATAAAAAAAGGGCCCCCGGCGGCCGAGGGAGGGGCGGCCGCCGGGGGCGATGCTTTGGCCGGATCCCGGCCTCAGCGTTTCTCGCCGGGTGTGTGGGGTTTCGCACCACGGCGAGGTGTCTCGTCCAGTCGCGGAATCTACGGAGCGTTCTTGAACGTTTGCTAAAGGTTGGGTGACTTCTCCTCGGGAGCCGCTTCCGCGGGCTCGCGCTGCGGCGCGGGGAGGGGCCTGACCGGGAGCCTGACCGAGAAGCGCGCTCCGCCATAGGCGCTGCGACCGGCGGAGACAGAGCCGCCGTGCGACCGGGCAACGGCGCGGACGATCGCCAACCCGAGGCCGCTGCCGCCGCCGCCCGCGGTGTCCGAGGGACCCCCGCCGCGGACGAAGCGGTCGAAGACCTGGTCCTCCATCCCCGCGGGGATGCCCGGCCCGTCGTCGACGACCTCGAGCAGCGCCTCGTCACCGTCGCGCCGCGCGGTGAGCTCCACAGTGGTGCGGTCCGGAGTGTGGCGGACGGCATTCTCGAGCAGGTTGCGGATCATGCGGTGGAGCTCGTCGGGGTTGCCGTCGAGGGGGAGGGGGCCCTCCAGCCGGGCGTCCAGCCGGCGCTCCTCGGCGAGCGGCTTCACCTCCTCGAGCGCTCCGGCGGCGATCCGGGCGAGATCGAGCTCCTTGCGTGCGACCTGGCGGCCGGCGTCGGCGCGGGCGAGGAGCAGCAGGTCCGAGACCAGGCCCGACATCCGCTTGGTGGAGGAGAGCGCCGAGTCGACGGCGTCCCGATCGTCCACAGGGCTGCCGGCTGCCTGGAGCAGCTCGAGGTTCGCCTGGATGCTCGTCAGTGGGGTGCGGAGCTCGTGCGAGGCGTCCGCGACGAACTCGCGCTGGCGGTCGAGCGCTTGCTCGCGCTCCGCCCGCGCCTCGTCGAGTGCCT
>JBKOYL010000031.1:0-20089 GCA_046725395.1 Actinomycetota bacterium
GGCGGCGCGCTGGCGGCCGCGGGAGACCAGGAGCGGGAGGTCGCCGAGGTAGTCGCGGTAGTGCCGGTCGGTGAGGACCAGCGGCTGGCGCGGGCGGCGGAGGCGCTGGCGAACGAGCTCGAGGCCGGTCTGAGTGGATTCACCATCGGCGTCTCGCGCAGCCGGGTAGCCACCGACCCGGTCGACCTGTACCGCGCGGGTCAGGAGGCGCTGCTGGCCGCCAATGTCGGCGAGGCTGAAGATGCGCGGGTGCTCGCCTTCGAGGACACCGGCGCCTACCGGCTGTTGTTGCCCGCGATGAGCGAGGACCCGGCGGAGCTCGAGCGCTTCTACTCGGAGACGGTCGAGCCGCTGGTCGCCTACGACGAGCAGTACGAGACAGAGCTGGTCTCGACCGTCGAGACCTATCTGGAGAACGACGGGAACGTTGCCGCGTCCGCGCAGCAGCTGTTCACCCACCGGCACACGATCCGCTACAGGCTCGAGCGCGCCCGCGAGCTCTGCGGGCACGACGTCACCTCGACCGAGGGGCGCGAGAAGCTCGGCCTGGGGCTGAAGGCGATGCGCGTGCTCGGCATCGCCTCGCCGCTCGGGCCGGCCCGAGAGCCGGGGACCGAGGCGGGCAAGGTTCCCCCGGCCGAGTCGGATTAGGGCGCCCTACCCGGTCTGCGCGGCGATCATCTCGCTGAGTACAGCGGTCTTCTCCCGATCGCCGGTGGCGCGGTCGTCGGCGATCACATGGCTGACGGCATTGATCAGGGCCAGGTGGGTGAACGCCTGGGGGAAGTTGCCCCAGTGGCGGCCGGTCCTCGGATCGAGCTCCTCCGCGTAGAGGCCGAGCGCACCGCAGTGCTCGAGCAGCCGCTCCGTCATCTCACGGGCCTCCTGTGCCTCACCGATCTCGGAGAGTGCCGAGGCCAGCCAGAAGGAGCAGATCAGGAAGGTGCCCTCCTCGCCGTGCAGGCCGTCGTCGGTCTGCTCGACGCGGTAGCGAAGCACCAGCCCGTCGACGGTCAGCTCCTCGTGGATCGCCTTGACGGTGTTGACGACCCGCTCGTCGTCGGGGGGCAGGAAGCGGACCAGCGGGACGAGCAGGGTGGAGGCGTCGAGGGCGTCGGTCTCGTAGTGCTGGCGGAAGACGCCGCGGTCGGAGACGCCCCGATCCAGGATGTCGCTACGGATCTTCTCCGCCATCTCCGTCCACCCCTCGAGCCGGTCCTCGTCCCCGATCCGGTCGGCGAGCCGGCAGCCGCGGTCGACGGCGACCCAGCACATCAGCTTGGAGGAGACGTAGTGCTTGGGCTCGCCACGGGCCTCCCAGATGCCCTGGTCGGGCACCTCCCAGGCGGAGATCGCGGCCTCCACCTGCCGGCAGAGCGCCTCCCAGAGCTCGTGGGGGAGGTGGTCCTGGACCTTGGCGTGGATGTAGACGGAGTCGAGCAGCGCGCCGTAGACATCGTTCTGGCGCTGCTTGTAGGCCGCGTTCCCGATGCGAACGGGCTGGGCTCCCTCGTAGCCGCTCAGGTGATCGAGGGTGCTCTCCGCCAGATCCTGCTCGCCGCCGATGCCGTACATGATCTGCATGCCGGGATGGCCGTCCTTGGCACCCTCGCGATAGATGTCGGCGAGCCAGCCCATGAAGTCCGTGGCCTCGTAGTCGAAGCCCAGGGTGTGCATCCCCCACAAGGCGAAGGTGGCGTCCCGGATCCAGGTGTAGCGGTAATCCCAGTTGCGCTCGCCGCCGGGGGTCTCCGGCAGCGAGGTGGTGAGGGCGGCGATCAGGGCCCCGGTGGGCGAGTAGGTGAGTCCCTTGAGGACCAGGGCCGAGCGCTGCATGAAGAAGCTCCAGGGATGGTCCGGGAAGCTGCCGGTCTCGAGCCAGCGGCGCCAGAAGTCGACGGTGCGCTGCAGGCGGCGCTGGCAGTCCTCGCTCGAGGCGGGGGGAATCGGCGAGGGGCCCCAGCTGAGCGCGCTGTAGCGGATCTCACCGGCCTTCATCCGGTGGCGGGCCCGGGCGTCGGACCCGTCGACGCCGAGGGGGAGGTCGCCGGTCAGGATCAGCTTGATCGGGCCGTGGGAGACCTCGGCGTCGGTTCCGGAATCGCCCCGCCGCTGCCAATCGAGCCGGGTCGCGCCGTAATCCCAGGCGGGCTGGCAGATCATCTCGATGTCGACCTCGCCCTGGACGCACTCGACCGTGCGGAGCAGGACGTGCTCGGCCTCGTCGTCCGGGGGCGGGCGGCGGTGCGGCTCGAAGTCGTTCTCCTGCCGCCAGTCGCCGAGCGTCAGGGCGTCGTGGACGATCACCCATCCCGAGCCGGTCATCCAGGTGGTCTCGAGGACATTGGTCCCGGGCTGGTAGCGGCGGCTGACCGGCGACACCAGACCGGGCGGGCCGATTCGCCAGAACCCGGCGCTGCGGTCGAGCACCGAGCCGAACACCGTCGGCGAATCGAACCGGGGGAGACAGAGCCACTCGACCGAGCCCTCGGGGGAGATCAGCGCACCGGTGTGGCAGTCCGACAGGAACCCGTACCACGAGATGCGCGGGAAGTAGGACTGGAGCGCACCCGTGTGTGTTCGGAGCGGCGGCATTCGCCCGGAGATTATTTGGCGCGCGGGCTCGGCCCCCGGTTGCAGGCCGAGCCTGTCGGATCCGCCCGGGCTCAGAAGCGCTGGAGCGCGAGTACGAGCCCCAGCACATCTTCATCTCCGGCCGATTCGAACCTTGAGCTCCGGGGGGAGGATTCGAACCTCCTCCTGATCATCCAAAGTGACCCGGGCTAGCCGTTTACCCCACCCCGGAACAAGGGCCAGTTTACGTCCGGGTCCTATACGAACATATGTTCGAGTCGAGATGCCAAGAGCAGTCCGGTATACCGAGGCCGAGTCCCGCAGGGCCATCGCAGAATCCAGGTCATGGTCCGAAGCTCTGCGCCGCCTCGGTTATCGACCCGCCGGTGGAAACCCCGCCACCCTGCGGGAGTACGCGACCAAATGGGGGATCAGCACGGACCACTTCGATCCGTACGCGTCACAGCGTGGCAACCCGAATCCGAATCGGATCCCGATCGAGGAGATCCTGGTGGAGCATTCGACCTACACCCGATCACACTTCAAGCAGCGCCTGTACGACGAAGGCCTGAAGCAGCCGATCTGTGAGTTCTGCGGTCAGGGCGAGATCTGGCGCGGCAAGCGGATGGCGATGATTCTCGATCACATCAATGGAATTCATGACGACAACCGGATCGAGAACCTTCGGATCCTTTGCCCGAATTGCGCAGCCACCCTCGCGACGCACTGTGGTCGTAAGAACCGCGAGGCTCGACCGGAGCGAATCTGTGCTCGCTGCGGAGAGAGCTTCCGGCCGCGGTATCGAACGCACCGCTACTGCTCGGTCGAGTGCGGCACTCGCTGGGATCGCACCGGGCGGAAGCTTCCAGGAGCTCGAAGGGTTGAGCGGCCACCCCATGACCAGCTCTTGCGTGAGATCGAGAAGCACGGATACCTGGGAGTAGGGCGAAGGTACGGCGTCTCGGACAACGCGATCCGGAAGTGGATTCGCGAATACGAGCGGGAGCGAGCGATCGCCGAGGGCCGCGATCCGACCGTGATCGAGATTCCGACGCGGACCTGGCCGAACCGACGGCGGGAGCGAAAGGCCGCGTGACACGCTCGGTCCGAGCGGCCGGATCCTAAAGTGGCAGAAATCGTCCGCAATTGGTCATTGCGGACAGATCGCGGAACTGCCATGGTGGGTCCGTGGCCTCGACGAAGCAGCCGCGCCGCATCGTCATCCTCGCCTTCCCCGGCGTCCAGCCACTCGACGTGATCGGGCCGGCGGAGGTGTTCGCCGGCGCCGATCAGCTCGCCGGCGGCGGCGCCTACGCCATCGAGGTGGTCGCCAGGGACCCGGACCCGATCATGACCCGCTCGAGCGGATACGGCATCGTCCCCAAGACGACCACCGCACGCTGCCGCGGGCCGATCGACACGCTGGTCGTCGCCGGCGGCTTCGGGGTGCGGAAGGCCCGGGAGGACGCCTCCCTGATCCGCTGGATCCGCAGCGCCGCCCGCCGCTCCCGACGCGTCACCTCCGTCTGCTCCGGCGCCTTCCTGCTCGCCGGCGCCGGCCTGCTCGAGGGCAAGACCGTCACCACCCACTGGGCGCGGACCGCCGAGCTCGCCGACCAGCACCCCGAGCTGACGGTCGACCCCAATCCGATCTTCATCCGCGACGGCAACGTCTGGACCTCGGCGGGCATCACCTCGGGAATGGACCTCGCCCTGGCGCTGGTCGAGGAGGACCTGGGCCGAGAGCCCGCCGCCGAGATCGCTCGCTGGCTCGTGCTTTACCTGCAGCGACCCGGCGGCCAGGCCCAGTTCAGCTCCCACCTTTCTGCCCAGCTGGCCGAGCGCCAGCCGCTTCGCGAGCTCCAGTCGTGGATCGCCGACAACCTGGACGCCGACCTCCGGGTCGAGACACTGGCGGAGCGGGCCGCGATGAGCCCGCGCAACTTCGCCCGCTTCTTCGGCCGCGAGGTCGGCATGACCCCCGCCACCTACGTGGAGGAGCTGCGCGTCGAGCGCGCCCGCCAGCTGCTGGAGGACAGCGGCGAGCCGGTCGAGCTGATCGCCGGCCGCTGTGGCTTCGGCACCCCCGAGACGATGCGCCGCGCCTTTGCGCGGCGGGTCGGCGTCCCACCAGCCGAATACCGGGCCCGTTTCCGCCGGCCCGAGCCCCTGACCAGCCCCGCCTGAGAGGAGAACCCATGCAGATCGCCTACCTGCTCTACGACCGCCTTACCGCCCTCGACGTCACGGGACCGCACGAGGTCCTCAATTCGGTGCCCGGCAACGAGTCGATCTTCGTCGCCGAGCAGGCGGGCCCGGTCCGAAACGAGTCCGACACCCTCTCCCTGGTCGCCGACGCCTCGATCGACGAGGTGCCGAGTCCCGACATCGTCGTCGTGCCGGGAGGCTTCGGCACCCGTGTCCTGCTCGATCACGAGCCCCTGCTCGACTGGCTCCGCTCCGCGCACGAGACGACCACCTGGACGACCTCGGTCTGCACCGGCTCGCTCCTGCTCGCGGCGGCCGGGCTGCTCGACGGAGTACCCGCGACCACCCACTGGCTCGCCCGCGACCTTCTCGCCGAGCTGGGCGCGAAGCCGGTCCCGGAACGAGTGGTCGAGCAGGGCAAGATCGTCACCGCCGCCGGGGTCTCCGCGGGTATCGACATGGCCCTGCACCTGGTCCAGAGGATCAACGGCGATGAGGTGGCGCAGGCCGTGCAGCTGGGGATCGAGTACGACCCCGATCCCCCGCTCGATGCCGGAACTCCGGAGAAGGCGCCGCAGCCGGTCGTCGAGCTGGTCACCGCCGCGTTCGAGGCTCAGGAGTAGGCGCGGCCGACGCGCCGCGCCCGACCTTTCAACCATCATGAAACGGGTTACGCCTCGCTGCGCTGCGGCGCACCCTCGCATTACGCTTTCGGGGTGAACGAGGCTCCTACCGCTTTGATCATGGCGGCGGGCGAGGGCACCCGCATGAACTCGTCGGTGCCCAAGGTCCTGCACGAGGTATGCGGACGGCCGATGGTCGCCTGGCCGATCGCCGCGGCGCGCGACGCCGGCGCCGGGCGGATCTGCGTGATCGTCTCGCCCGACCGCGACCTCTCCCCGGCCCTGCCCGAGGGCGCAGAGACGATCGTCCAGCCGCGGCCCGACGGCACCGGCGGGGCGCTGCGGGCGGCAGCCGATGTGGTTCGCGACTCCGGCACCGTCCTCGTCCTCTCCGGCGATCACCCGCTGATCTCGGCGGAGATCGTCGGCGAGTTGATCGCGACGCACCGCGAGGCGGGGGCCGCCGCCACCGTGATGACCACCGAGATGGAGGATCCGGGCTCCTACGGCCGCATCGTCCGTGACGCGGACGGCGACATCGAGCGGATCGTCGAAGCCAAGGCGCCCGGCGATGCGGCTCCCGAGGAGCTCGCGATCAAGGAGGTCAATGCCGGCACCTACGCCTTCGACGGCGGCGCCCTGGCGGACGCCCTCTCCCGCATCACCAACGACAACGCCCAGGGCGAGTACTACCTGGGCGACGTGCTGCCGCTCCTCCGTGAGCGGGGCCTGCGAGTCGCCGCCTACCGCGCCCCCGACCCGGGCGTCAACCTCGGCGTCAACGACCGCGCCGATCTCGCGCGGGCAAGCGGGGAGGCGCGTCGCCGCATCCTGCTCGCCCACATGCGGGCGGGGGTGACCATCGAGGACCCGGCCGCCACCTGGATCGACGCCGACGTCCGACTCAGCGCTGACGCGACCCTCCTGCCGGGCACGTCGCTCCGCGGCGCGACCACGGTCGGTGCCGGCAGCAGAATCGGCCCGATGTCCACCCTGGTCGACTCCCGCGTCGGTGAGCGCGCGACGGTCGTCCACTCCTACCTGATCGGCTGCGACGTGGCCGACGACGCCACGGTCGGGCCCTTCACGTACCTCCGGCCCGACGCCCGCATCGGCAAGGGCGCCAAGGCGGGCACCTTCGTCGAGATCAAGAACTCCGAGATCGGACGCGGCGCCAAGGTGCCCCACCTCTCCTACATCGGCGATGCCGAGGTGGGCGAGGGAACCAACCTCGGGGCGAGCAACGTGACCGCCAACTACGACGGCCGCAAGAAAAATCGCACCAAGATCGGCAAGAACGTCCACACGGGAGTTGACACCACCTTCGTCGCTCCCGTAGAAGTCGGGGACGACGCATACACTGGGGCCGGTTCAGTGATCACGGATGATGTTCCGCCAGGCGCACTGGGTATTGCGAGGGCGAAACAGGAGAACGTCGAGGGCTACGCGGCGAAGAAGGCGAAGGAGTCCAGCGAGGGAGAAGACTCGTGAGCACGATCGAGCAGACCCAGCCGATCACGGAGATCATCCAGGACTACACCAAGCGGTTGATGGTGTTCGGCGGCCGCGCCTCCGGCGAGCTGGCCTCCCACATCGCCCGCCACCTCGACGTCGACCTCGGCGACGTCACCCTGAAGACCTTCTCCAACGGAGAGGTCTACTGCCGCTACGAGGAGTCGATCCGCGGCGCCGATGTCTTCATCGTGCAGTCGACGGCGGCCAACGAGCGCGAGGAGATGACCCCCAACGACGCGCTGATCGAGCTGCTCGCCATGATCGACGCGGCCCAGGGGGCCTCCGCCCATCGGATCATCGCCGTGATGCCGTGGTACGGCTACGCCCGGCAGGACAAGAAGTCGGCCCCGCGCGAGCCGATATCGGCCCGGATCGTCGCCAAGTGCCTCGAGGGCGTGGGGGTCGATCGCGTCCTGACCATGGACCTCCATGCCGGCCAGGTCCAGGGCTTCTTCCACGTGCCGCTCGACCACATGACGGCGATGCCGATGCTGACTCAGTGGATCGCCGACCAGGCCTTCAAGGAGGAGCCGGTGATCGTCTCGCCCGACGCCGGCCGGGTTAAGACGGCCCGCAACTTCGCCCGCAAGGTCGGTTCCCACTGGGCGGTGATGGAGAAGGAGCGCCCCGCGCAGCAGGTCGCCGAGATCGGATACGTGGTCGGCGAAGTGAAGGGCAAGACCGCCGTCCTGGTCGACGACATGATCGACACGGCCGGCACGCTGACCGCCGCCGCCCGCACCGTGGTGGACGAGGGGGCGGCCCGGGTGATCGCGCTCGCCACCCATGGGGTCTTCTCGGGACCTGCCTACGAGCGGCTCGCCGAGTCGCCGATCGAGCGGATCGTGGTCACTGACACCCTGCCGCTGCGACCTGGCGCGCCGGACAAGATCAGCGTGATCTCGGCGGCCCAGACCCTCGCCGACTCCATCCGGCGGATCTTCACCGACGACTCGGTCTCCGAGATCTTCGCCGGCGAGAACCAGCTGTTCTAGCCCTCGCGGCATTCCTAAGCCGTTTGCCCCCGATTCGGACACGAAACGGACACGAGCGAGCGGTTACCCATCGACGCTGCCTCGCTCTGCAGGGGAAGTGCCCGGCCTCCCTTGACTGCGGTGGGTTCGCGTCGCCTGGCTTCCGAACACACACAGGAGGAACCAAATGCCGGTCGAAATCACGAACGTCCAGAACCTGCAGGAGCTCGAGGTTGGCGTACCGGCGAGAGGCAGCTGTTCTAGATCGCCTCGTCAACAGGTCATGGACGGTTTGGGTGTCTTTAGACGCCCGGCGCGTCCACACGTGGGGATCCCGGGGTAACCGCGAAGGGAGCTGCAGACGATTCAGTCCGTCCCGCCACCGCCGAAGCTCGTGATCCGCCAGTCGCCCCCCTGGCGCTCCAGCGTGACCCGCAGGCGGCCTCCACCGCCACCCTCGCCTGTGACGGTCGCCCGGATGGTCGCCGTGGCATGGTCGCCGCTCTCCTGGACCGAGACGAGCGTGAACGATGTCGCGACCCCGGCGGTCTGCTCCTTGACGAACGACTGGCAGTCGGACGCGCCGAGCTTCTCGATCAGCTGGTCGCTGTAGAGCTCGCAGACCCGGCCCGCGTCGCCGTCGTTGCGCGCCTGGACGTAGTCCTGGGCCGCCTCCCGCGCGGTCCCCTCGCCGCTGTCGTCGCCGCCGCAGCCGGCGATCAGTGCGGCACAGGCCGCGACCAGGGCCACTCGACTGAACCAGGCGGCTCCCATGGAGCCAGAGTCAATCATCCGAGGGACCCCGACCGTCTAGTGTGCGCCGCCATGGCGGGCAAGCCCGCAGAGGGGCCGAAGGACTCGTCCGAGGCGGTCCCGACCTACCGCCGCGTCGGCCACAAGGGCGCCGACGCGATCGTGACCGGCAACACGCCCGAGAGCTTCGACGCCGCGGCCGAGGTGGGCGTCGACATGATCGAGATCGATGTCCTGCGGGCCAAGGAGGGCAAGCTGATCGTCGCTCACGACTACCAGGACGCGCTGGTGCGCAAGCCGATGGACCTGACCGAGGCCCTCGACCTCTTCCTGGAGCCGCCGCTCGACCAGGTTGAGATCGACTGCGACCTGAAGCTGGCGGGCCGCGAGGCCGAGCTCGCCGGCGCCCTGTCGGGACGTGGGCTGCTCGAGCGGGCCATGGTCTCGACCCAGGAGGTCCAGAGCCTTGTCAAGCTTCGTCAGCTCGAGCCGGATCTGCGGCTGGGATGGACCTACCCGAAGACGAGGCGGGACTGGACCCAATACGGCTGGGCGCAGCCCGCGGTCAAGGCAGCGATCTCGGCGCTGCGGCGACGCTACCCCGGGCTCCTCGCCAAGCGTGGGCCGGAGCTGCGGATCCAGGCAGTCTGGGTGTACCACCAGATCATCACCACCAAGGCGATCGAGGCGGCCCGTCAGGTGGGCGTCGAGCTGATCGCTTGGACCGTGGACGACGCCAAGCGCATCGGTGAGCTGATCGACATGGGTGTCGACAGCATCTGCACGAATGATCCGCGGCTGTTCGAGGTCGCGGAACGCGAGCTCCAGCCGGCGTCGAAGTAGCCGGCTCCTCAGACGCGGCTGGGAAGCCCGGGAGTCTGGTGCGTCCCGCGCCGTTCGAAGAAGCGCCACTCGACCTCACCCAGGACGGTCGAGGGCGGATCCGCGTAGACCCACTCGCGCATGATCCGGTGCCAGTTCGCCGCCGCCCGCAGCTGGGCCAGCACCGCGAGCAGACCCGTCTCCATACGGCGGCCCATCAGCTCGTCGGCCGGCAGGCTCTCCCTGCGCACGAGGTCGTAGAAGTCCGAGCGGGGGTCGGAGGTCACCTCGATCATCTTCATCACGCGCTTCGGGGTGATCCGGACCTCGCCGTCCTCGAGGTACCAGCCGCCGACCATCTTGACGTGCTCCATCAGCCGCTCTGCATCGATCCGGCCCTTGTCGGCGACGAAGCCGAGGTCGTGGAGCGCCTCCCGAAGCGCCTCGGGGTCGTCGCGGCCTGCCGCGTCGACCGCGCGCTGCTCGAGCTGGATCTGCTGCGGCATCAGCTTCTTGGTCATCCCGAAGTCGAGGAAGGCCACCCTGCCGTCGTCCATCAGCACGTAGTTGCCGGGATGCGTATCGGCGTTGAAGTGCTGCAGGTGGTAGATCGATCCGAAGCAGAAGCGGAAGACGATCTCGCCGAAGATGTCCCGCTCGTCCTGCTCGAGCTCCTTGACCTCGTCGAAGCCGCGCCCCTCGACGTAGTCGGAGACAAGCACGCGCCGGCGCGAGAGGCGCGAGTGGACCTTGGGAACGAAGATGAACGGATGCTCGTCGTAGGCGCGGGCGAAGGCGCGCTGGTTCTGCGCCTCGAACTCGTAGTCGAGCTCCTCCAGAACGCGCTCACGGAGCTCCGAGGCGACGGCTTTGGCATCGAGACCCGGAGCGAGCACCTTGGCGAGGCGCACGAGGATGCCGGCGTTCGCCATGTCGGACTCGAGGGCGTCCGCGATCCCCGGGTACTGCACCTTGACGGCGACCTTCGTGCCGTCATGGAGGGTCGCGCGGTGGACCTGGCCGATCGAGGCCGCCGCGAACGCCTCCTCCTCGATCGAGGCGAAGACGCGTTCGGGGCGCTGCTGGTACTCCTCCTCCAGCACCTCCGCGACCTTCTCCCACGGCATTGCGGGAGCGTGGGTCCGCAGCGCAGACAGCTGCTCCTGGTAGATCTCGCGGTACTCGGGGGGCAGGAAGTCGACGTCGATGAACGAGGCCATCTGGCCGATCTTCATCGCGGCGCCCTTCATCTCGCCGAGCACCGAGGCCATCTTCAGGGCGGTCGCGATGTGCCGCGTCTCGAGGCGCTCCTGCGCCTTCTCGTCGGAGCGCACCACATTGGCGGCGGCGGTGCCAGCGTACCTGGTGGCCTGGCTGCCGAGCGCCGTCCCCAGCTTTGCCGAGCGACCGATGCGCGTCTGCGGGATCTTGCCCTCCTGGCGCTCGGGCTCCGGTGGATCCCGCCGGCCGGGCTGCGAGAGATCCGAACGGAGGATCTCTATGCCCCAGCCCTGGCTCTCCTCCTCGCCGGTCTCATCGTCCGGCTGCAGGAATCGCTCGTTGTCTCGCTCGTTGTCTCGCTCGTCGTTCATCGCGCGCGTTCATTTTCTATCCTGGCCTGCGAGCCTACCCGGCCTCGCGATCGAGCCGGGTGCAAGGTGTCACATGGCCGAGACGAGAACGAGACTCAAGGTTTCGCCCCGCGAGGTATTCGGCTCGCGGGCCACCCGGCGCCTGCGCCGGGAAGGCTTCGTGCCGGGAGTCGTCTACGGGCACGGCGGCGAGGCGCGACCGTTCCAGGTGCCCGCCCGCGAGCTCCGCACCGTGCTCACCGAGGGCCAGACCCTGTTCGATCTCGAGCTCGACGGCTCGAGGGCGGTTCCGGTGGTGATCAAGGAGCAGCAGCACCACCCGGTGCGCGGCGACGTCCTCCACCTCGACTGCCTGGAGGTGCGCCTCGACGAGGAGATCCAGGCGGAGGTCGCGATCGAGCTCGAGGGCGCCGATCAGGCTCCCGGCGTTCGCGAGGGCGGCGTGCTCGAGCACGTCACCCGCGAGATCACCGTGGAGGCGCTGCCGACCGAGATCCCCGAGAGCATCACCGTCGACGTCTCCGAGATGGAGATCGGCGACACGATCAACCTCGACTCGGTCTCGATTCCGAGCGGCGTCAAGCTGATGGCCGAGGAGCCCGAGGAGATCACGATCGCCACCCTCAGCCCGCCGCGCGTCGAGGAGGAGCCGGAGCCCGAGGTCGAGGAGGAGGCCGAGCTCGTCGGCGAGGGCGAGGAGGTCCCGGAGGGCGAGGAGCCGCCGGAGGGCGAGGCCGAGGGCGAAGGGGAGGCCCCCTCCGAGGGCCAGGGCGCCGGCGAGTCGGGCGGGGAGTAGTGGGTTTCCTCGATCGGCTGTTTCGGCGCAGGGGCGGCGGCTCCGATGCTCCGGCGCCGACGCGCGATGACACCCTTAGCTCCACCTACGTCCCGCCCCCCACCCCCGACGTTCAGCCGGCTGAGGGCAGCGAGGAGCAGGTCGAGGAGGAGGCCGACGGCGGGGACGCCGGCGACGCCGGAGAAGGCGACGGCGGCGGCGATGGCGGGGGTAACGGCGGTGGGAACGGCGACGGAGGGGGCGATTAGGCGCCTATCGCTTCGCCGCCGGCGTCAGCGCCGCGCCGGCGAGGCGAAGGAAGGCCCGTCCCGGGCCGACGTCCTGCTCATTGGCCTCGGCAACCCGGGGAGCGAGTACGCCGCCAGCCGGCACAACTTGGGATTCGAGGTAGCCGCCGAGCTGTCGCGCCGCTGGGAGCTGCCTAAGGCCCGCCGTCGCTACGGGGGACTGATCACGGGCGGCCGGACCGGTCCGGGCGGACCGCGGGTAGCCATCCTGCTGCCCCAGACCTTCATGAACGAGTCCGGGTCGGCGGCGGGGCCCGCTCGCGGCGAGCTCGGCGTTCCGCTGGACCACGTGATCGCCCTGCACGACGAGATCGATCTGCCCTTCGGGGAGGTCCGCAGCAAGCTCGGCGGCGGGGTCGCCGGGCACAACGGCCTGAAGTCCCTCGATCAGGGCCTCGGCGGCAGGGACTTCTGGCGGGTGCGCGCCGGCGTGGGCCGTCCCGACAGCACCGAGCCCGAGGTCGTCTCCGGCTACGTCCTCTCGCGCTTCCGCGAGCCCGGGGACGAGGTCGAGAGCCTGATTCAGGCAGCCGCCGATGAGGCCGAGCGGCTCGTCGAGCGGATCGCGACGCCGGACGAAGTCGAGGAGATGGACTGATGTCCCTGACCGGCTACTCGGTCGACGAGAACGGGGTGGCCGTGCTTCGCCTGGCGCGGGAGAAGGCGCGCAACGCGATCAACACCGAGATGCTCGAGGAGCTCCTCGGGCACCTGTCCGCGGCGAAGGAGGAGGAGACGGTCCGCGTCCTGGTGATCTCCTCCAACGACCACCTCGGGCTGTCGGCAGGCGCCGACGTGCGGGAGGAGCTCGACGCGGAGGGGAAGGTGCACCGCATGGAGCTCTTCGCCCGGCTCTACGACGAGCTCACCTCCTTCCCGAAGCCGACCGTCGCCGCCTGCCACGGCTCCGTTGTCGGCGGCGGGGCCGAGATCGCGGTGGCCTGCGATCTCCGCGTGGGCGGCTCCAACCTCAGGATGAGGTTCCCGGGTGCTGAGCTCGGCGTGCCGGTCGGCCCGGCGCGGCTGGTGACGCTCTGCGGGCTCGCCACCGCCAAGTACCTGCTGCTCACCTCACGCAACGTGAGCGCCGACGAGGCACTGCGGATGGGCCTCGTCCACAGGATCGCCCCCGCTGCGGCCACCGAGGAGGCTGCGATCGAGCTCGCCACGCAGGTCGCGGCCCACGCGCCCGAGGCCGTCGCCCGTCTCAAGCAGATGCTGCATCGCTGGGACGGCGTCGTCGAGCGCTCGGCCGACGAGGGCCGCGGCCAGGTCGAGTGGCAGCGCAGCGGACCCGGCCTGCCGTACGGCGACTAGCGTCGACCTGGACAGTCCGAGGCGGATCGGAGAGACTCTCCACGAGATGGAAGCGACCGAGGCTCGCCTCGATCGGTCGGCGCTAGGGGAGTTGGGCGCATCCTTCACCGGGGAGCTCATCCAATCCGGCGCCCCGGCCTACGACGAGCACCGCAGAGTCTGGAACGGCTCGATCGATAGGCGCCCCGCCCTGATCGCACGCTGCCATGGGGTCGCCGACGTGATCGCGGCCGTGCACTTTGCGCGAGAGCATGGCCTACCGGTCGCCCTTCGAAGCGGCGGTCACAGCTACCCCGGGCTCTCGGTCTGCGACGCGGGAATGGTGATCGACCTCGTGCAGATGAAGGGCATCCGCGTCGATCCGGTGGGCGGCACGGCCAGAGCACAGGCCGGAGTGCTGCTGGGGGAGATGGATCGCGAGACGCAGGCCTTCGGCCTCGCGGTTCCGGCGGGGATCGTCACCCACACTGGGCTGGCCGGCCTCACCCTTGGCGGTGGGATCGGCTGGCTCCAGCGAAAGTACGGGCTGACCATCGATCAGCTGCTGAGCGTCGACGTGGTGACCGCCGAGGGCGAGCTGGTGAGGGCGAGCGCGAACGAGAACGCTGACCTCTTCTGGGGGCTCCGCGGCGGCGGCGGGAACTTCGGCATCGTCACCGAGTTCGAGTTTCGCCTCAACCCGGTGGGGCCGATGGTGATCGCCGGCCCGGTGATCTGGCCGATCGAGGATGCGCCCGAGGTGCTCCGCTTCTACCGCGATTGGATCGAGCGGGTGCCCGAGGAGCTGACCACAATCGTCACCTGCCGCCGGATGCTCCCGCTCCCCACGGTCCCGGAGGAGCTCCACGGCAGGCACGTCGTGATCGTGGGCTGCTGTTACGCGGGCCCGGTCGAGGAGGGCGAGAGGGTCCTGAGTCCGCTGAGAGAGTTCGGCTCACCGCTTGTGGATGCCTGCGCGCCGATGCCGTTCCTCGCGCATCAGGCGATCCTCGACCCCGGCTTCCCCCATGGCTGGTGGTACTACATTCGCTCCTGCAACCTGGAGGAGCTTGGCGACGAGGTGGTCGACACACTGGCTGAGCACGGCCGGCGGATCGCCTCGCCGGTGACCGTCTTCTCGATCTTCCATCTCGGCGGCGCGGTGGCTCGGGTGGGCGATGAGGAGGCCGCCTTCACCGGCCGCGACGCTGGCCATGTGGTGAACGTCATTGGCATCACCAGAACCGGGGACGGGTTCGACGCCGAGCGAGAGTGGGCCCGGGACCTGTGGTCGGCGCTTCAGCCATACCACCAGAACGTCTACGTCAACTTCCTGATGGAGGAGGGCGAAGAGCGGGTTCGTCAGGCCTACGGGGCGGATAAGTACGACCGTCTCAAGGCGCTCAAGCGCCGCTACGACCCCGAAAACCTCTTCAGCCTCAACCAGAACATCTCACCCGTCTGAGTTCGTACGCTTGAGGTGTGCCGGGGGCGCTCGTATACGTCGACACCTCGGAGGTCCGCGAGCACGCCCGCGGACTGATCGGGGCCGCGGTGGACGAGCTCGCCGCGTACATCGAGGCCAACGTCCCGGGAGTCCTCGCCTACAACGTCTACCTCAGCGAGGACAACAGCGAGATGACCGTCGTCCACGTCCACGCCGGCCCGGAGTCCCTCGACGAGCATCTCGAGCTCGGTGGGCCCGCTTTCCGGAAGTTCACCGACCTGCTCACGCTCCGGTCCATCCGCATCTACGGCGAGCCAAGCGAGCGTGCCGTGCGAGGGGCCTGGGAGAAGGCGCGGATGCTCGGCTCCGAGGACGTGATCGTCCAGCGGCCGCGGGCCGGGTTCAGCCGACTGGAGCCCATCGCTAAGCTCGGCTGAGGCCGGGGCCCGTGCCCGGATATCGACCCGGATCGGCCGATCCGGGCGTTCGTCGTGCCCAGATGACACTCAGACCTCTACTTCGGATCGCGAACGAGAACGAGCGCCTCGCAGCGCTCCGGGAGGCCCTGCGATCCGACGGGAAGGTCGACGCATACGTCTCGTCCTCGCTCCGTCCGTACCTGCTCGCCTCCCTGGTGGAGGAGGACGGGGCCTCGCCGAACCCGGTCCTGATCGTTGCGGCCGATGATCGCGCGGCCAGGGACCTCGCGGGCGATCTGAAGGCGTTCCTGTCGCCGCGCCCGGTCCACCTCTACCCCTCGCGCGGAACCACCTTCGAGTCGCACCTCGACCCGCCGCCGCACCTTGCCGGCCTGCGGATCGCCGCGATGAACGCGCTCGCCGAGCCCTCCGCCGTCGTGGTGGCGAGCGCGATCGCGCTGGCCGAGAAGGTTCCGGACCCCTCCCTGCGCCCCGAGACGCTGGCGCTCCACCGGGGCGAGAGCGTCGACCTCGACGACGTCACGCTGCTGCTCGCCGACGCCGGGTACGACCGCACGGGCCAGGTCGAGGAGCGCGGCCAGTTCGCGGTGCGCGGTGGCATCCTGGACGTGTATCCGGCGACCGAGGAGCAGGCGGTCCGGGTGGAGCTGTTCGGCGACGAGATCGACTCGATGCGCCGCTTCTCGGTCTTCACCCAGCGCTCCCTCGGGGACGCCGAGCGGGTCGAGCTGGCGCCGGCGGCGGAGCTCTCGGCGGAGCACCGAGAGGATGCGGACCCCGGCAGCTTCATGGCCCCGCTGGGCCTGATCCCCGATCAGGCTCTGGTCGTGATCGCCGCCGCCGAGGAGATCCCCGGCGCCCTGCACGACCACTGGGAGGACGTCACCGCCGCAGTCCACGAGGACGAGGCGCGCCGCCTCTACGTCGACGTGGCCGGGCCGCTCCAGCAACGGGCTGGCCTCTCCCTCGGCGCAGACGCCGGCCAGGAGCACTCCTTCCGCGCCCAGCGCGCGGAGTTCCCGTCCCGCACCCTCGCCGAGGCGGAGGGGGAGCTCGAGAGGCTGGTCCGCTCCGCCTACCGGACCGTGGTCGCCTTCGAGGGGCGGGGCGAGGCCGAACGGACGCGCTTCAACCTGAGCCGCCTCGACGTCCCGTTCCTGGGCGACGAGGCGCCCGATCAGCCCGGCGTGAGCTTCGCGGAGGCACGGTTGCGCGAGGGATTCCTTGCGCCGGAGCTGCAGCTGGCGGTGATCCCACAGAGGCGGCTGCTGCATCGCCGCCGCGCGGCGACCACAGTCTCGGCCCGCGCCCGACTGGCGGCCGCGGTCGAGCTCCGGGTCGGGGACTACGTGGTCCACGAGGACCATGGCGTCGCCCGCTTCTCCGGCTTCGACACCAAGACCCTCGCCGGCGTCACCCGCGACTACCTAGAGCTCGAGTACCGCGGCGGCGACCGGGTCTTCGCGCCGACCGACCAGCTGGCGCGGATCAGCCGCTACGTCGGAGCGGACGGCGCGGAGCCGCAGCTCAGCGCGCTCGGCGGCAAGCGCTGGCAGAACATGAAGTCGCGGGCGCGGCGCGCCGCCGGCCAGATGGCGGGCGAGCTGATCAACCTCTATGCCGAGCGGCAGGTCCGCAGGGGCCACGCCTTCTCGCCTGAGGGCGAGATGCAGATGGAGTTCGAGGCGGCCTTCCCGTACCGGGAGACGGCCGACCAGATGGAGGCGATCGAGGCGGTCAAGGCCGACATGGAGTCGGAGCGCCCGATGGACCGGCTGATCTGCGGCGACGTCGGCTATGGCAAGACGGAGATCGCCTTGCGGGCGGCGCACAAGGCGGCCGCCGACGGCAAGCAGGTGATGATGCTGGTGCCGACCACGATCCTCACCCAGCAGCACTTCGGCACCTTCCGCGAGCGGTTCGCCGACACCGCGTTCAACGTCGAGATGGTCTCCCGGCTCCGCAAGGCCGCCGAGGTCCGCGAGGTACTCGACCGGTTCCGCGAGGGCAAGGTCGACGTCCTGATCGGCACCCACCGACTGCTCTCCCGCGACGTCCGCGGCATGGACCTCGGGCTGCTGATCGTCGACGAGGAGCAGCGCTTCGGCGTACGCCAGAAGGAGCTGCTGCGCCAGCTCAAGCTCAAGGTCGACGTACTCGCGCTCTCGGCGACCCCGATCCCGCGGACCCTCCAGATGTCGCTCGCCGGCCTCCGCGACATCTCGGTGATCGAGACGCCGCCCGAGGGTCGCCGCCCGGTCCGCACCCACGTCGGGCCCTACGACGAGGACCTGGTCAAGCGGGCGGTCATGCGTGAGAAGGAGCGCGGCGGGCAGGTCTTCTACCTCCACAACCGGATCGAGACGCTGCACGAGACGGCCGAGCGGCTGCGGGCGCTCTGTCCCGGCGTCCGCTTCGCCGAGGCGCACGGCCAGATGGACGAGCTCGCGCTCGAGGCGACGATGCTCGCCTTCGTCCGCGGCGAGCACGACTGCCTGATCGCGACGACCATCATCGAGTCGGGCCTCGACATCCCGAGCGCGAACACGCTGCTCGTCGAGCGCGCCGACCAGCTCGGGCTGGCACAGGCGTACCAGATCCGAGGCCGCGTCGGGCGCAGCCGCGAGCGCGCCTTCGCCTACCTGCTCTACCCCTCCGCCGAGTCGTTGACGCCCGATGCGGCGGCGCGCCTGGCGACCCTCTCGGACAACACCGAGCTCGGCTCCGGCTTCCGCGTGGCGATGCGCGACCTCGAGATCCGCGGCGCCGGGAACCTGCTGGGCGACGAGCAGTCCGGGCACGTCGCGGCGGTCGGCTTCGAGCTTTACTGCCAGATGCTCGAGGACGCTGCCGAGGAGCTCCGAGCCGGGGTCGCGGCTGAGGGCGCGGTGGAGCTCGAGCCGCGCGAGCCGGTGCGGATCGAGGTCGACGTGGACGCCTACATCCCCGCCGAATACATCCCCTTCGAGGCCGCCAAGATCGACGTTCACCGGCGGGTCGCCGCGGCTCGGGAGGCGGGCGAGCTCCGCGCGCTGCGGGAGGAGCTCGAGGACCGGTTCGGCCCGCGGCCGGAATCGGTGTCGAACCTGCTCGACCTGCAGCGTGTCCGGATCGCGCTCGGCGACGCCGGCGTCCGCACCGTGGAGTTCCGCGCCGGCCGCCTGCGCGTGTCGCCGGTCGAGTTCGACTCCGAGCGGGCGGGCGCCCTCAACGAGCGTGTGCCGGAGGCGATCTACCAGTGGCGCGAGGGCACCGTCGCGGTGCCTGTCCCCGATGATCCCGCCGCCAGGCTGGGAGCCCTGATCGCCCTGGCCGACGGTCTCTCGGCAGCGCGGGCGGCGAGGGAGCCGGCCGCGGCGAAGCGTTAAGCACCGCCTTAGGGGCGTCCGGCTATGCTGCCGCCCCTGTGAACCGCGGATTCTTCTCCAAGCGGAACCTCGCGATCATCTTCGGGGCGGCCCTCGTCTTGTGCGTGGCTATCGTCGCTGCGGCCGTCGGCGTCGGGCACCCGAGCGTGCCGTCGGACGACGTCGCGGTGATCGACGACGACAGCATCGACCTTCCCGGTCTGGTCGACGACGGTGTGATCAGCAAAACGAACTTCGATCGCTTCCTGGATCAGTCGGCGAAGCAGAACGGCCTGCAGTCCGTGCCGCCAACAAGCGACCCGCAGTACGAGCAGCTCAAGGATCAGGCCATGCAGGCCACCCTTCAGATCGCCTGGATCGTCGGCGAGGCGAATAGGAGGGATCTGACCTTCACCGACACCCAGATCCAGCAGTCCCTGCAGCAGATCAAGTCCCAGTTCAAGAGTCAGAAGGAGTACGAGCAGGCGCGAGACCAGGCGGGTCTGACCGAGGAGGACGTCGTCCAGCGGGCGAAGCTTCAGCTGATCCAGAACAAGATTCAGGACGACATCAGCAACGACGTCGGGTCGGTTTCCGAGGACGACGCGCGCACCTACTACGACGCGAACACAGACCAGTTCACCCAGCCCGCCAAGCGCACGATCCGAATCATCCAGAACAAGGATGCCGCCCCGGTTGACCAGGCGATCCAGGCGCTCCAGGCCGACGACTCCGCGGCGAACTGGAAGAAGGTGGCGGCGCAGTACTCGACCGACCCGACCTCCAAGGACAGGGGCGGGCTCCGCACCGACGTCGTTCCCGGCTCGTTCCAGCAGCCGCTCGACGACGACATCTTCAACGCCCCCACCGGGCAGATTCAGGGGCCGGTCAAGACCTCGACCGACACCTACGCCTTCGAGGTGATCTCCGCGGCGCCCGAACAGGTCCAGGGGTTCGACGACACGGTTAGCTCCACCGGTGGGCAGCCGACCACGGTGGGCGACCAGATCAAGACGCAGATCCGCTCCCAGATGCAACAGGAGGCCCTGACCGCATTCGGGGACGATTTCCGCGCCTACTGGACGAGTCTGACCCAGTGCGCCAGCGACTACCTGATCGACGGCTGCGACAACTTCGAGGGCGGCGGCCCCAGCTGCGATCCGGACAAGCTCGGCCCCTCGCAGACGGGCCAGCCCAGTCAGGGATGCCCGGCGCCGGTGTTCGCCAGCTGCCAGGAGGGCTCGGCGGCCACCGGCGGCCAGGCGGGACAGCTGCAATGCACGGGGGCGGGACCGTCGCCCGTGGCGCCGGGATCGTTCCAGCCCTTCGTCCCCTCCACGGGGGGCTCGCCGCAGTCTCCCCACCCCGCCGGGGAGGGGACGGCGGCGCCCGTACTGCCGACCGGCATCCAAGGG
>JBKOYL010000076.1:0-7959 GCA_046725395.1 Actinomycetota bacterium
GCCTCGATCATGGCGTTCCCGCCGACCGTCGGGCAGCTGCTCGGCGGCACGGGCGACAACTTCTGGAACGACTTCGCCGCCTTCTTCAGCCCCAACAGCTGGCACTACGTGGTCGGCGAGGTCTTCTTCATCATCATCTTCACCTACTTCTACACGGCGGTCACCTTCAACCCGGTGGACCAGGCAGACAACCTGAAGAAGTACGGCGGGTTCATCCCCGGCGTGCGACCCGGCCGCCCGACCGCGGAGTACCTCGACCGGATCCTTTCCAGGCTCACCTTCCCCGGCGCCCTCTACCTGGGCGCCGTCGCGGCGCTGCCGACGATCCTGATCAGCCAGACGGCAGCCAACTTCTACTTCGGCGGGACCTCGATCCTGATCGTCGTCGGGGTCGCCCTCGACACGGTCAAGCAGCTGGAGGCCCAGCTGATGATGAGGAACTACGAGGGGTTCCTGAAGTGATGCGCGCCGCGGAGAGCCTGGGTTGCCCGAGCTGAACCTGATCCTGCTCGGCCCGCCAGGGAGCGGGAAGGGGACCCAGGGGGAGCGTCTGCAGGAGGACTTCCGGCTGCCCTACTACGCCACCGGCGACATCCTGCGCGCGGCGGTCAAGCAGGGCACCGAGGTCGGCAAGCACGCGAAGGAGTACATGGATCGAGGCGACCTGGTCCCGGACGAGGTGATCATCGGGGTGATCGCGGAGAGGCTCCAAGGGAACGAGGCCGCCGACGGCTTCATCCTCGACGGCTTCCCTCGCACCGTCCCCCAGGCCGAGGCCCTCGACGCGAAGATGAACGAGCTGCGACGCGAGATGACCGCCGCCATCCTGATCGAGGTGCCCGAGGAGGAGATCGTCCGCCGCCTCGGGGGTCGGCGAACCTGCGAGGAGAATCCGAGCCACATCTACCACGTCGAGTTCGATCCGCCGAAGGAGGAGGGGGTCTGCGACCTCGACGGCGCGAAGCTGATCGTCCGCGACGATGACACGCCGGACGTGATCTCGAAGCGGTTGGCGACTTATCGCGAGAAGACCGAGCCGCTGATCGACTACTACGAGGAGCGCGGCATCCTCAACCGGGTCAAGGGGGAGAGCCCGCCCGACGAGGTCGAGGAGCGGATCCACGCGGTGCTCGCCACTCTTCGCCGGGAGGAGGAGATGGAGATTTGAACCGGAACGGATCATGTATCGCGGCATGATCATCCGGAAGACCTCGGAGCAGATCGAGGCGATGGCGGCGGCCGGCGAGATCCAGGCGCGCTGCCTGCGAATGCTGCGCTCGAAGTCGCGGCCCGGGGTGACCACGAAGAAGCTCGACGAGGCCGCCGAGAAATTCATTCGCTCCCAGGGGGCCGTTCCGTCCTTCAAGGGATACCGGGGCTTCCCGGGCTCGATCTGCACCTCTCCCAACTCGATGGTGGTTCACGGCATCCCGGGTCCCTACGAGATGCGCCGCGGCGACATCCTCTCGATCGACGTCGGCGTCACCTACGAGGGCTGGGTCGCCGACGCGGCGATCACCGTGCCGATCGGCGCGGCGCCGGACGGCGCCGAGCCGCTGCTCACGGCGACGCGAGACGCCCTCTTCGACGGGATCGCGCAGGCGGTTCCCGGCAACCATCTCAGCGACGTCTCCCATGCCGTCCAGCGGCGGGTCGAGCGGGATGGCCTCTCGATCATCCGCAGCCTGGTCGGCCACGGGATCGGCCGGGACATGCACGAGGACCCGCAGATCCCGAACTTCGGCGATCCCGGAAAGGGCCCCACGCTCGAGCCCGGCATGGTGCTCGCGATCGAGCCGATGGTCAACGCGGGCAGGGCGGAAGTGCGAATGGGTTCCGACGGCTGGGCGGTGTACTCGCAGGACGACTCGCTGGCGGCCCACTTCGAGTTCACCGTCGCCGTCACCCCCGACGGGCCCCGAATCCTCACCCCGTGGCACCTGGACTAGGCTCAGCGGCGCTTCCGGGTACGCGAGCGGGGCAAAACCGGCACGCTGCTAGAATTGTGGGCGTCGGTTCACGCCTGGCGTGGCCGACACTTCTTTGCCTTCGGCCCGACTCCTGGGGCCGATGGGCCTACTCCCAGTCAGATACGACCCCGTGAGAGAAGGGGAATGAAGGTCCGAGCGTCCGTAAAGCCGATTTGCGAGAAGTGCAAGGTGATCCGCCGCGGCGGAGCCGTGCTCGTGATCTGCTCCAACCCCCGCCACAAGCAGAGGCAAGGCTAAATGGCGCGGATCGCGGGAGTGAACATCCCCCTCAGCAAGCGGGCGGAGATCGGCCTGACCTACGTCTTCGGGATCGGCCGCTCCACCGCCAACAGGATCCTCGCCGAGACCGGCGTCGATCCCAACACTCAGGTCAAGGATCTGACCGAAGACGAGATCATCAAGCTGCGTGAGGCCGTCGAGGGCCGCGAGGTCGAGGGTGATCTGCGCCGGGAGCGCTCGCAGAACGTAAAGCGGCTTCAGGAGATCGGCTCCTACCGCGGCCTTCGCCACCGGCGCGGCCTGCCGGTCCGAGGCCAGCGGACCAAGACCAACGCGCGCGGGCGCAAGGGCCCGCGCCGGATGAGCGTTGCGGGCCGCAAGAAGGCTCCGCAGCCCAAGTGAGCCGGGGAGGAAAGCGCTAGATGCCACCAGCTCCGAAGAAGGGTCGCTCGCGCCGGCGGGTCCGCAAGAACGTCACCTACGGCCAGGCCCACATCAAGACTTCGTTCAACAACACCATCGTCACCCTGACCGACACCGAGGGCAACGTGATCGCCTGGGAGTCCGCCGGCAGCGCCGGCTTCAAGGGCTCGCGCAAGTCCACGCCGTTTGCCGCCCAGGTGACCGCCGACGCGGCCGCCAAGAAGGGCATGGAGCACGGCCTGGAGAAGGTCGAGGTGTTCGCCAAGGGCGCCGGCTCCGGCCGCGAGACCGCGATCCGCTCGCTGCAGGCGGCCGGCCTCGACGTGACGACGGTCAAGGACGTCACGCCTCAAGCGCACAACGGCTGTCGCCCGCGTAAGCGGAGGAGGGTCTGATGGCCCGCGACACCGGTGCTCAGTGCAAGCAGTGCCGCCGGGAGGGACAGAAGCTGTTCCTCAAGGGCGCTCGCTGCTTCACGGACAAGTGCGGCGTCGAGCGTCGCTCCTATCCGCCGGGCGAGCACGGGCGCGGCCGCATGCGGCAGTCCGAGTACCGGGCGCAGCTGCGCGAGAAGCAGAAGGCGCGCCGCTACTACCAGGTGCTCGAGAAGCAGTTCCGCGGCTACTACGACAAGGCGAGCCGCCAGCCCGGCGTCACCGGCGAGAACCTGCTGCGCCTGCTCGAGTGCCGCCTGGACAACGTCCTGGTCCGCCTTGGCTTCGCCGCCTCTCGCCGCCAGGCCAGGCAGCTCGTCAGCCACGGCCACTGGAGCGTGAACGGCCGCCGAGTCGACATTCCCTCGTACCAGGTGAAGCCCGACGATGTGATCACCATCAAGCCGAACAGCGCCGGCACCGATGTGGTGCGGAACGCGACCGAGCTCACGTCGGGAGTGCCGGCGTGGCTGCAGGCCGACCACGACTCGCTCACCGCCAAGGTGCTGAGGCTGCCCGAGCGCAGCGAGATCTCAGCTCCCGTCGAGGAGCAGCTCATCGTCGAGCTGTACTCGAAGTAACCCCAGACAGAAGAGAGTGAACCTGATGGAAGCGATGACCACCCTGCCAGATTTCCAGGCGCCGAAGATCTCCGGTGAGGACACCGAGGAGAACAAGGGCACCTTTGTGATCGAGCCCCTCGACAAGGGGTTCGGCTACACCTTCGGCAACAGCCTCCGCCGCGTGCTGCTGTCCTCCCTCGGCGGCGCCGCGATCACCAGCGTCCGCATCGAGGGCGTCGCGCATGAGTTCTCGACGATCCCCGGCCTCAAGGAGGACGTCACCGACCTCGTCCTCAACCTCAAGGACGTCGTCGTCCGGATGCACACCGACGCCGATGAGGTCGAGACTCCGCTGGTCGCGACCGGCCCCGGCGAGGTGAAGGCGAAGGACATCGACCTGCCCGCGGGCGTCGAGATCCTCAACCCCGAGGCCCCGATCGCGACCCTCGAGAAGAAGACCAAGCTCGAGATGTACCTGACGATCGGGCGCGGCCGCGGCTACTCGCCCGCCGACGAGAACAAGTCGGACGACAAGCCGATCGGGGTGATCCCGATCGACTCGATCTTCTCGCCGATCCGTCGCGCCGCCTACTCCGTCGACGCCGCCCGTGTCGGGCAGCGGACTGACTTCGACAAGCTCACGCTCGAGGTCGAGACAGACGGCTCGATCGAACCGGGTGCCGCGCTCCGCGAGGCAGCCGAGATCCTGATCAAGAGCCTGGCGATCTTCACGACCGCCGATCGGGTCGACGAGCTGCGGGGTGAGGGCGCGATCGCGACCACCGACGGCGCCGGCGGCGGCGAGGCCGCGACCGTTCCCGGGGCGGATGGGCTGGACGAGATCCTGATCGAGGAGCTCGAGCTCGGCGTCCGCTCCTACAACTGCCTGAAGCGGGCCGGCATCCAGACCGTCGGCGAGCTGGTGCGCAAGTCCGAGTCGGAGCTGAACGCGATCCCGAACTTCGGTCGCAAGTCCATCGAGGAAGTCCAGGAGACCCTGCGCGCACGCGGCCTCTCGCTGCGGACGGACTAGGTCACTAGGGTTCCCGGCCGGGGCGATGAGGCACCAGCGCAAGAAGGGCAAGCTGAGCCGGGACGCGGCTCACCGCCGCTCGATGCTTCGCACGATGTCGAAGCAGCTGATCGAGCACGAGCGCATTCGCACGACCCAGCCGAAGGCCAAGGCGCTCAAGCCGGAATTCGAGAAGCTGATCACGCTCGCCAAGCGGGGCGACCTGCATGCGCGCCGCCAGGCGCTCTCCGAGCTGCACAACGACAAGTTCGCCGTGCACAAGCTCTTCGAGGAGATCGCGCCGCGCTACGCGGCACGCCCGGGCGGCTACACCCGGATTGTCAAGCTCGGCCCGCGCCGCTCGGACTCGGCCGAGATGGTGTTCCTGGAGCTTGTCTAGCGCCCGATCTTGAAGCTGGAGCCCGATCCCTTGCGATTGGGACCGATCGCCACCATGACGGCAACCGTGAAGCCCACGATCACGCCGAGAACCAGCCACTGAGCCCAACTCTCGATCGTCGCCAGCGCGGTCACGCAGAGCGCGACCCCGACGATCAGCGCGATCACCGTATAGATCGCGGCGCCCTTCTCGGCTCCACGGCGAATGCCCTCGCCGCCGGCGAGCAGGTCGGTCCGCTCGTACTGGGCGCGCTGGGTGATGTCAGTGTTGGCCATCTCTCGTTCTCCTTCTCCTTTGGTTCCGCCGAACCCTACGCGGCCGGCCGGGGGCGCTCCGTGAGCCTGGTCACAGCGATCCCCTCACCCAGGTCCGTCGCTGGGTAGTGTCGCCGATCCGTGACGACCGTGCGACTCGACCTCGCCTACCACGGCGCCCGGTTCTCCGGCTGGGCGGTCCAGCCGGGCGAGCGCACCGTGCAGGGGGAGCTCGAGGACGCCCTGGGCCGGATCCTCGGGACGGCCACCTCGCTCACGGCCGCCGGGCGGACCGACGCCGGCGTTCACGCCTGGGGACAGGTGGCGAGCTTCGACGTGGAGCGCGAGCCCCCCGAGGAGCTCGCGAGGGCGCTCAATTCGCTCACCGGTCCCGACCTGGCGGTGATGGCCGCAAGCCCGGCCGCGGGCTTCGATGCCCGCCGCGACGCCGTCTCCCGCACCTACTGCTACCGCGTGCTGGCCGAGCGAGTCCCCAACCCCTTCGAGGCGGGCATTTCGCTGCACTGGCCGTACCGCATCGACGACGTGGCGCTCGCCGGCTGCGCCGACGCGCTGCTCGGCACCCACGACTTCACCGCGTTCACTCCGACCCAGACGGAGCACGTCCGCTTTCAGAGGGACATCCTGCGCGCGGAATGGCACGAGAAGCCCGCGGTGCTCGGCTTCGGGCGAGTGCTCGAATTCTGGGTCGAGGCCGACGCCTTCATGCGCAACATGGTCCGGGTCCTGGTGGGAACCATGCTCGAGGTCGCCGGGGGGCGCCGATCGCCGGAGGACTTCGAGGCGCTTCTGGACGGGGCGCCCCGGCAGCGGGCCGGGGACACGGCCCGGGCGCACGGACTGCACCTGGCGTCGGTGGGCTATGACCGGGATTAGGGTGCCCTAACTCGATCTGATATCCTGCGGCGCCTCGTGTCCTTCGGCGAGACAGTCCTGCTGGGGGCCTTGGCGGGGTTCACCATCTACCTCGGGCTGCCTCTCGGGCGGATCGAGTTCGTCTCCCAGCGAGCCCGGATCGCACTGGCGATGTTCTCCGTCGGCGTGCTCGCCTTCCTCTTCGCGGAGGTGCTGGTCCAGGGCGTGGAGATCGTCGAGGAGCACTTCGAGGAGCTAGGCGAGGGCGAGGGATCGCTGCTCGAAGGCCTCCTGCTGGCCCTCATGTTCGGCGGTGGCTTCACCGTGGGCAGCGCGGGGCTGGCCCTGATCGAGAGCCGCATGCGCGCCTCGAAGCAGCCGCCGATCGCGGGCGGTGCGAGCGACGCGATGACGGTCGAGCAGGCGAAAATGGCCACGGGCGAGGACTTCAGCGCGAGGGCGCTGGCCCTGCGCACCGGGATGACGATCGCGGCGGCGATCGGCCTTCACAACTTCGCCGAGGGACTGGCGATCGGCGTCTCGGCCAGCACCGGTGAGATCGGCCTCGCGACGGTGCTGATCATCGGCTTCGCAGTCCACAACGCCACCGAGGGCTTCGGCATCGTCGGGCCCCTGGGCAGCGTCCGGCCGAGCTGGTCTTGGCTCGCGGTCGCCGGGCTCGTTGGCGGGGGGCCCGTGTTCGTGGGGGCGATCGTCGGCTACAACGTGACCTCCGAGCCGCTTGAGCTGCTCTTCTACTCGGTTTCGGCGGGCGCGATCCTGTACGTCGTCGGCGAGATCTGGGGCGCGATGAGGAAGCTGGGGCACCGCGAGCTCGGTCTGCTGATGCTCGGGGCCGGCGTCTTCCTCGGAGTCGCGACCGAGATGGTCATCGCGTACGGGGGCGGTTGATTCGGCGGCGGTGTTTGTGGCCGCCGTTTGTGGCCAAGCCGTCAACCTAGAATCGTTGGGGTGCGAGTGCTGATCACCAACGACGACGGCATCCAGGCCGCGGGCCTCCACGCCCTGCGCCGGGAGCTGCGCGAGATCGACGGCCTGGAGCTGCACGTGATCGCGCCGGACTCGAACCGGAGCGCGACCGGGCGCAGCATCACCACCCGCTCCCCGCTTTGGGTCGAGGAGACCCCGTTCGACGACGGGACGACTGGCTACGCGACCGACGGTACGCCGGTCGACTGCGTGCGCTTCGCCGAGCTCGGACTCGTCGGTGAGCGCCCAGAGCTGATCGTCTCGGGCATCAACCACGGCTCCAATCTCGGCGACGACATCACCTACTCGGGTACCGTCGCGGCCGCCCTCGAGGGCATCGTGCTTGGGATTCCGGCGATCGCGATCTCGCAGCAGTCGGCCGCTCGCGAGATGGACTTTCGTTGGGGGCGCGAGTTCGACTTCTCCGTCGCCGCCGCCTTCGCGGCGGAGCTCGTCGGGCGGGTGAGCGAGGACCCTCTTCCGGCGGACACACTGCTCAACGTCAATTGCCCCGCCGGAAGGCCGACCGGGATCGAGGTGACGCATCTCGGCAAGCGCCTCTACAACGACGAGATGAGGCTCGTCGACCAGGACCCGGAGAGCGGCCGGCACCGGTACCAGATCTACGGCTTCGAGCCCTCTTTCGAGGACGAGGCCGGCTCCGATCTATCGGCGATCGCGCGCGAGCGAATCTCCGTCACCCCGGTCCACTTCGACCTCACCGACCGACCGAGCCTCGACCGGCTCAGGCAGTGGGACTTCAGCGGCATGCTGGGACGTGCCGAGGAGAGCGTTGC
>JBKOYL010000048.1:0-22246 GCA_046725395.1 Actinomycetota bacterium
TGAGTGTCCTCGCCGTGCTGCACCGACCCTATCGGCCCCGGCGGTGCGCGTAACGGGCGACGCCGCAACGTGGACGTTTCTGGAATTCGCGCCCGCGAATCAGGCGGTGGTGTCAAGGCCTCGCTTCTCCTGGGCGCAATAGCGGGAGCGCCAGCTCAAGGCGACAAATGCCGCTGGTTCGGTCGCGAGGAGGGGCGTTCTCCACTCAGCGCCTACAATCCCGCGGACTTTGCACCCAACCCCTGTCGAGAGGCGAAGGGACGCTGCCCGCCGCGAGGTGGGTTCCCCGAACCACGGCGGGGCACGATGAAATCAAGCGATAGGAAGGGCAGATGGCCGACGTAGGCATCAAGGAGCTGCTGGAGGCCGGGGTTCACTTCGGCCACCAGACGCGGCGCTGGAACCCGCGCATGCGCCGCTTCATCTTCGGAGAGCGGGAAGGCATCCACATCATCGATCTCCTCCAGACGGAGGAGCTCCTCAACCAAGCGAGGGACTTCGTGACCGAGGTCGCGGCGAAGGGCGGCGTCATCCTCTTCGTCGGGACCAAGAAGCAGGCCCGCGACTCGATCCAAGAGTGGGCCGAGCGCTGCGAGATGCCGTACGTGAACCGGCGCTGGCTCGGCGGGCTGCTCACCAACTTCCACACGATCCGCAAGCGGATCCAGCGGCTGCATGAGCTGCGCGAGCTCCAGGAGGGCGGCCGGCTCGAGCTGTTGCCCACCAAGGAGCGCATGTCGATGGAGGCCGAGCTGCGCAAGCTCGAGTACAACCTCGGCGGGGTCGCCGACATGCAGCGGCTGCCCGACGCGGTCGTGATCATCGATCTGAAGACCGAGGAGATCGCGCTTCGCGAGGCCGAGCGTCTCGAGATCCCGATCGTCGGGCTGGTCGACTCCAACTGCGACCCGGGACCGGTCACCCACGTGATCCCCGGCAACGACGACGCGATCCGCTCGTGTGAGCTGGTGATTGGCACGCTCGGCACCGCGATCGAGGGCGCCGCGGCCAAGTGGCGCGAGGAGGAGGCACGCCGCCGAGCCGAGGAGGAGGAGCGCAAGCGCCGCGAGGAGGAAGAGCGGAAGCGCCGCGAAGCCGAGGAGAAGGCGCAACAGGAGGCGGAGGAGCAGGCCAGACAGGAGGCCGAGGAGAAGGCGCGACAGGAGGCGGAGCGAGGGGCCCAGCAGCCCGCCGCCCAGAGCACCGAGGGCGCCTCCCAGCCCGCCGCCGAGCAGGCCGAGCAGCCCTCGGAGGCCCAGCAGCCCGAGCCTGCGCCGGAGCCCGCCCGGACCCAGAGCGGAGGTGAATCCTGATGGCGGTGAGCGCTGCCGAGGTGAAGGCGCTTCGCGAGCGCACCGGTGCCCCGATGATGGACGTCAAGAATGCGCTGGAGGAGGCCGAGGGCGACGAGCAGAAGGCGATCGAGATCCTGCGCAAGAAGGGCGCCGCCTCGGCCGCGAAACGCGGTGGGCGCAGCACCTCGGAGGGCGTCGTCACCTCCTACGTCCACGCCGATGGCCGCAAGGGCGCGCTGGTCGAGGTTCAGTGCGAGACCGACTTCGTGGCGCGAAACCAGGATTTCAAGGAGTTCGCGCGCCAGGTGGCGATCCACGTCACGGCGATGAACCCCGAGCACGTCGCCTTCGAGGACATCCCCGAGGAGGACGTCGCCCGAGAGCGCGGCATCCTGGAGGAGGAGGCGAAGGCCGACGGCAAGCCCGAGAACGTGGTGGAGAAGATCGTCGAGGGCCAGCTTCGCAAGTGGGCCTCCGAGCTCGTCCTGCTCGACCAGAAGCACTTCAACGAGGAGCGCTACGAGGGCAAGACGATCGAGGACCTGCGCTCGGAGATCGCGGCCAAGACCGGCGAGAACGTCCGCATCGCCCGCTTCTCGCGCTTCGAGGTGGGGCGGGAGTAGGGCCGTCATGGCCTCGGCTCGCTTCAACCGGATCCTGCTGAAGCTCTCCGGCGAGGCGCTGATGGGCGATCTCGACTACGGGACCGATCCCGCGCAGATCGAACGCATCGCCAACCAGGTCAGCGAGGTCCGTGCGCAGGACGTCGAGGTCGCGATCGTGGTGGGCGCGGGCAACATCTACCGCGGCCTGGAGGGCGCGGCCGAGGGCATGGACCGCGCCACCGCCGACTACATGGGGATGCTGGCCACGGTCCTGAACGCCTTGACGCTCCAAGACGCCCTCGAGAAGGTCAGCGTCGACACCCGGGTCCTCTCGGCGATGGCGGTGACCGAGGTGGCGGAGCCGTATATCCGCCGGCGCGCCATCCGTCACCTCGAGAAGGGCCGCGCGGTGATCTTCGCGGCCGGTACCGGGAACCCGTTCTTCACCACCGACACCGCCGCCGCCCTGCGGGCGCTGGAGATCCACGCCGAGGCGATCCTGATGGCGAAGAACGGCGTGGAGGGCGTCTACACGGCCGATCCCTCGGTCGACCCGACCGCC
The DNA here is from genome assembly GCA_046725395.1 of Actinomycetota bacterium. Taxonomy (GTDB): domain Bacteria; phylum Actinomycetota; class Thermoleophilia; order Solirubrobacterales; family 70-9; genus DASUPK01. The sequence continues at coordinate 2,463 of JBKOYL010000048.1, forward strand.
GAGTTCCTGCCGGAGATCAGCCACCGCCAGGCGATCGAGCGTGGCCTGCGCGTGATGGACTCGACCGCCCTCTCCCTCTGTATGGACAACGACCTGCCGATCTACGTCTTCAACATGGCCGACGAGCGGAACATAGATAGGATCGTCAGCGGAGAGAGGGTGGGAACGTTGGTGTCGAGCAAGCCCGCCAGCGAGCCGTCCGGGGTGCGCACGTGAGCATCGAGATGATCGACGAGCTGCTGGAGGACGCCAGGGAGCGGATGCAGAAGTCCGTGGAGGCGACCCGCAACGAGCTGGCCACCGTCCGCACCGGCCGCGCCTCGCCTCACCTGCTCGACCGGCTCAACGTCGACTACTACGGCGCGCAGACGCCCCTCAAGCAGCTCGCCCAGGTCGCAGCGACCGATGCCCGCATGCTCACGGTGACGCCGTACGACAAGTCCTCCATCTCGTCGATCGAGAAGGCGGTGATGGAGTCCGACCTCGGGCTTACCCCCTCCAACGACGGCAACGTGATCCGCCTTCAGATCCCGGAGCTCACCGAGGAGCGCCGCAAGGAGCTGGTCAAGGTCGTCCACGGGGTCGCCGAGCAGGGCCGGGTCGCCGTCCGCAACATCCGCCGCGACGTCATGCACGACCTCCGGGAGCTGAAGAAGGAGGGGGAGGCCGGCTCCGACGAGGAGCACCACGGCGAGACCGAGCTGCAGAAGCACACCGACGCCGCGATCGGGGAGATCGACTCCCTCCTGAAGGGGAAGGAAGAAGAGATCCTGGAGGTCTAGGCGGCCCCATGGTTCTCGCCGCCTGATGCCAGCCGAGTACGTCGCGATCATCACCGACGGCAATGGGCGCTGGGCGAAACAGCGAGGCCTGCCGGTGATCGAGGGCCACCGGGCGGGAGCGGACGTCGTCAAGGAGCGGCTGCGCGACGCCGTCGAGTTCGGCGTCAAGGAGCTCACGGTCTATTCCTTCTCCACGGAGAACTGGACACGGCCCAGGGAGGAGGTCGACGGCCTGATGGCCATGTTCGCCGAGCGAATCGACCGCGAGACCCCGGAGCTGGACGAGGAGGGCGTGCGCATGCGGTTCATCGGCCGCCGGGAAGGCATCTCGGAGGAGCTCACGGATCGGATGGACTGGGCCGAGGTGAAGACCGCCCGCAACAAGCGGATCACCCTGTTCGTCGCCTTCAACTACGGAGGCCGCGCCGAGATCCTCGACGCCGCCGCCGCGTACGAGGGCGGCGGTGAGGAGGAGTTCAACAGGCGCCTCTATGCCCCCGAGATGCACGACCCGGACCTGCTGATCCGGACCAGCGGCGAGCAGCGGATCTCCAACTACCTGCTCTGGCAGTGTGCCTACTCGGAGTTCGTCTTCCGGGACGAGCTCTGGCCCGATTTCACGCGCGAGTCCCTCGAGGCCTCGCTGGCCGAATACGAGGAGCGCCAGCGGCGCTTCGGGGCGAGGCGCTGATGCTCGAGGATCTCGACCCGCCGTCGTTCCAGTTCGGCCGCGGCAGGGGCGAGCGCGATCGGGAGGAGTCGCTGGGCGAGGAGCCCTTCGAGGAGGAGCCTCTCGAGCCCGAGATCACCGTCCGTCGCGTCGACGAGGAGGATGAAGCCGGGCCGCGACGGCGCTTCCGTCTGATCCCGAAGATGTCGGAGACCACCGCGAGGGTCGTGGTCGCGATCCCCTGGGTGATCTTTGCGGTCGCGATCGTGGGCCTCGGCGGCGAGCCCTTCGCCGCGGCGATGGTCGTGCTCGCCATCCTGGGCCTGCGTGAGTTCTTCCGCATGGCGGAGCCGGAGCGGCCGTTCCTGCTCCCCGGGTATGCGGTCGCCGCGGGCATGGTGATCGCGGCCCACTACGGCAGCGCCTTCCAGGTCGTGCTCGCCCTCGCGGCGATCTTCCCGCTCACGTTCGTCTTTGCCGCGGCGCGGCGCTCGCACGAGGCGATCACCATCTCGATCGCCTTCACGGTCCTGGGCGTGGCCTGGATGGGCCTGGGCTTCTCGCACGCGGTGCTGCTACGCGACCTGCCGACGCACGGAGGCGCGCTGCTGATCGACGTGCTCGTCGCGACGTTCCTCAACGACACCGCCGCCTACGCGGCGGGCAGGCTGTTCGGGACCCGCAAGATCACTCCGCGGATCTCGCCGAACAAGACGCTGGAGGGCGCGATCGGCGGCTTCCTCGGGGCCACGCTGGGCTTCTGGTTCGCCGGCCTCTACCAGGACTGGTTGCCCGGTATCGACGCGCTGGTGATGGGAATGTGCATCGGCGCCATCGCCCCGATCGGCGACTTGTTCGCCTCGCTGGTCAAGCGCGACCTCGGCGTCAAGGACACCGGCCGCCTGTTCGGCCCCCACGGCGGGCTGATCGACCGGCTCGACGCCGTGATCTTCACCGTGGTCGCCGGCTACTACCTCGCGGTGGCATTCGTTTACTGAGCCTGGGTACAGGAGATCAGCAAGGCTCTCCTCCTCGCTGATCTCCACCCGCAGCTCGTTGAGGCCGAGCCACGTCACAGCTCCAGCGACCTCCCCAGCCTGCGCTCGAACTCGGCGCGATCGAAGAAGATCCGGTTCTCGACGACTCTGCCGTCGCGGATCTTGATCCGGTCGACACCGGTGTGCTCGATCGGCCGCCCGCCGGGCCCGGTCGCGTGCGCGACCCAGCGGATGAACAGGTTCTCGCCGTTGTCGGCCGACTCGGCGACGCTCAGCGTCAGGTCGGGCACCCGGGCGAGCAGCTCGCGCAGGGCCCCGACGTAGGCATCACGGCCGCGCACCGGCTCTTCCTCGCCAGGCCAGTAGCCGACGACGTCGTCTGCGAGGTCGTCCGACGGGGTGGAGAGGTCGGGCTTCGCCCAGAACCGGGCGAAGGTCTCGGCGGTGAATCCTTGGTTCTGATCGACGGTGGCGGACATCTCCGCTCCTTTGCTCGTTGATCGGTGACGATCCCGAGGGTCCCAGCGACGATGCCGCCGATCAATTACCTCGGAGGTAGTCCTCCGTCGCCGGGTCGGCGGGAAAGAACGACTCGATCGAGAGCTCCTCCAGCGTGATGTCGAGGGCGGTGCCGAAGGTGGCGAGCGTGCTGAACATCGAGAGCACCGTCCCGTCGGAGGGCCGCCGCAGGCGCAATGCGACGAAGAGCATCTCGGCCGGCTCGGCGACCCCGGAGCTTGGCTCGACGCCCGGGTAGCCGAGCAGCTCACGCTCGAGCTCGGCAAGTGCCGGATCCTGGGAGAGGAGGGCCTGACGGTGCAGCCGGGTGATCAGGTGCGCGCTCCATTCGCCGAAGTTGAGGATGTGGGGGGCGAGCCCGTCCGGGTGCATCGTGATCCGCAGCGCGTTCGCCGGGGGCGCCAGCAGGTCCTCGGCGACACCGTCGCGGAGGATCGCCCGGGCCGGCTCGTTCGAAGCCACCATCTCCCACTCGCGGTCGACGATGATTGCCGGGTAGGGCTCGTGCCCGGTCAGGATCGCCTTCAGCGCGTGGCGGACCGGGCGCATCTCGTCCGTGTCGAGCGGCGTCTCGGAGAAGACGGGCGCGTAGCCTGCCGCGAGCAGCAGCGTGTTCTGCTCGCGCAGCGGGATCTCGAGTTGCTCGGCCAGGCTGAGCAGCAGTTCGCGGCTCGGCTGCGAGCGGCCCGTCTCGACGAAGCTCAGGTGCCGCGCGGAGACGTTCGCCTCCAGCGCCAAGTCGAGCTGGCTCATTCGCCGCCGGTTGCGCCATTCCCGCAGGAGCTCCCCGGCGCCGCGCTTGGTGGCTATGGGTACCACGGCGTGACCATAGAGCCAGCGCCATCGAGCCTCGATTACCTCCGAGGTAGGGACCTAGCCGCGACCGCGACGAGCCCGGACGCGGCATACCGTCAGTCCCACCGGCGCCCCCGGCGCATCGAGCTCGCGCGCACGTCCGAACTTGAAGCGGCGGCCGTCGAGCTGAGTCCGCACCGGCTCCGAGATCAGCACCTCACCACCTTCCGCGCAGTCGCCCACCCGGGCCGCAATGTTGACGTCGACGCCCAGGAAGTCGCCCTTCACCTTGCGGGGGGTCCCCGTGTGCACTCCGGCACGCTGGGTCGGGCGGTAGCCCTCCACCTCGATCTTCGCGATCTCGTTCTGGGCGTCGAGCGCCGCTCGCACCGCCTGCGCGGCCTGGCTGAAGACAGCCATCGCGCCGTCGCCCAGCCGCTTCACGACCGCGCCGTTGTTGGCCGAGACCGCCTTCTGCTCCGCGTCGCCGACCCTGCGCAGGACCTCGAGGGCGGCCTCGTCGCCCGCGTCAAGCGCCCACCCGGAGAAGCCAACCAGGTCGGTGAACAGAATCGCCACGTCGGCGTCGCCGCGCCTTCGCCTCTGAGCCTCGGAGAGCGCCCGCCAGGCCTGCAGCGCGCCCTTACCGATCTCGCGCAGCGTGCTGTCGCCCCGGGGCTGGAGCTCGGCGACGAGCCGCTGCATCGGCTCCGGCATCTCCGAGGTCTCGGGGTCCCCTCCGGGGATCAGGCCGCGCAGGAACCTGGCGGTTGCGACCAGCTGCGGGCTCGCGTCCGTTCTGCGCACCGCCTCGCGGATGCTCTCCGAATCGATGGCCGGCTCGGGGCTCTTGCGCCTGCGCCTCCTCAAGGGCATGCCTGGATCCTCGCAAGGGCGCAACTTCTTCGCCTCAAGCTGGTTCGTCTGCTGAACGCTCACGACCGCAAGAAAGGGAGTGGTTCCGGATGAGGAAGCTGTTGAACCGCCGGCCGTCGGCCGGCACGGTGATCGCCTTCATCGCGCTCTGCGTGGCACTCGGAGGAGGCGCCTACGCGGCCACTACGAAGAAGATCGAGTACAAGGGGCTCAGCAAGGACGCCCGCCTGAAGGTGCTCGGCGTCAGCTCCACGAACGCGCAGACCGGCACGACGCCCTGTGACCCGACCGGCTCGACGACCTTCACCAAGTGCACGTCGGTGTCGGTGAACGGCTCGACGGGCTTCCCGCGACGCTATCTGCTCGTCTTCGACGGCACCGTCGACGGTGGCGGCGCGACGGCCAACGGCGTGTGCCACCTCGAGGTCGATAACACCGAGATCAACGGCACGAAGACCAACGTGCATACGCCCGGTGGAATCCAGGGGTTCGGGATCAACATCGCCACCACGCCGCAGGGCGGGACGCACACCTTCTCGGTCGCCTGCAACGAGACCACCGGTGATCTGAAGGTGCCGCAGTTCCAGCTCTCGGCGGTACAGGTCCGCTAAAGCGACGAGGTTCGCAACGACTGACGGGAGGCCTCAGGGCCTCCCGTCGTCGTTTACGGCGGCTTTGGGGCGACACCTACACTGGGGCGCCGTGAAGCGGGTGCTGATACTCGGATCGACGGGATCGATCGGCACGCAGGCGATCGAGGTGATCGCCGCGAGCGATGACCTCCAGCTGGCGGGCCTCTCCGCCGATTCCAGCTGGGAGCGGCTGCTCGGCCAGGCGCGTCAGCATGGGGTCCCGGCGGTGGCGCTGGCGGATCCCGACGCCGCCGAGCGGGCCTCCGGTGCCTGGGGCGGACAGGTGCTGGCCGGCGAGGCCGGCGTGCGCGAGCTGATCCTCACCTGCAAGCCCGACCTGGTGCTGAACGCCGTGGTCGGAGCCGCCGGGCTCGGCCCGACGATCGTCGCGCTCACCGAGGGGATCGACCTGGCGCTCGCGAACAAGGAGAGCCTCGTGATCGGCGGAGAGCTGGTCACGGCCCTCGCCGAGGCGACCGACGCCCGGATCATCCCGGTCGATTCCGAGCACTCCGCGCTCTATCAGCTGGTCCGGGCCGAGCCTCCGGGGACCGTGGAGCGACTCGTCCTCACCGCCTCCGGCGGTCCATTCCGTGGGCGGACCGACCTCGCCGGGGTCTCGACCACCGAGGCCCTCGCCCATCCCACCTGGGAGATGGGCGGCCGAATCACAATCGACTCGGCGACCCTGATGAACAAGGGCTTCGAGATGATCGAGGCCCATCACCTCTTCGGCGTCCCCTACGAGCGGATCGATGTGGTCGTCCATCCGCAGTCGATCGTCCACTCGCTCGTCCACCTGAATGACGGCGCTTCGCTCGCGCACCTCGGCTATCCGGACATGCGGGTGCCGATCTCCTACGCGCTGCACCTGCCCGAGCGCGCCGACCTCGACGTCCCAACGCTCGACCTGGCGAGCGTCGGCGAGCTCAGCTTCGAGCGGCCGGACACCGAGACCTTCGCCTGCCTGCGGCTGGCCCGCGAGGCCGGCGAGGTGGGGGGGACTGCGCCGTGCGTGCTCAATGCCGCCGACGAGGTGGCGGTCCAGGCATTCCTCGCCGGGCACATCCCCTTCGGCGGCATCCCCGAGGTGATCGAGCGGACGTTGGCGGCGATCCCGGATCAGCCGGTGCGGCACTTCCAGGATCTCTTCGACGTCGACACCGCGGCACGGGACCACGCTCGTCAGCTGATCGAGGGGCTGACGGTCGGGTGACCTGGCTGCTCGTCGTCGCCGGCTTCTCGGCGCTGATCATCCTGCACGAGTTCGGCCATTTCATCGTGGCCAAGGCGACCGGGATGCGGGTCGAGCGCTTCTTTCTCTTCTTTCCCCCGAAGCTGGTCAGCGTGAAGCGCGGTGAGACCGAGTACGGAATCGGGGCCATTCCCCTCGGGGGCTTCGTGAAGATCACCGGGATGAACCCCGAGGAGCTCGAGCCCCGGGACCCCGCGCGCGAGCCCAATGAGGCGGGTCTGCTCGAGCGGATCGAGTCGGTCGACCAGGAGGGTCCCGGCGTGAGCAGACCAGGGGAGCCACTGCCCCCAGAGCTGCTCGAGCGCGCCTACTACAACCAGCCCGTGTGGAAGCGGGTGGTCGTGATCGCCGCCGGACCGGCGATGAACGTCCTGCTCGCGTTCCTGATCCTGTTCGCGCTCGCCTTCAGCCTCGACCAGGCGGCGGGGTCGGGAGTGAAGATCGATCAGCTCACCGCCGATAGCCCCGCTTCCGGGAAGCTCGAATCCGGGGATCGGGTGATCTCGATCGACGGAGTCCCGGCCTCCAACCTCGGATTCGAGGACCGCGTCGATCGATTCAGGGACGAGATCGGCGGCCACCGCTGCGCGGGGACGCCGACCAACGGCTGCACGGCGACCTCCCCCGTGCAGCTCGTCGTCGAGCGCGCAGGTCGGCGGCTAGAGGTCGGGGTCACGCCCGAGTACGACGCCGCCGCGCAGCGCACGCTCGTAGGGGTGCAGTTCGCGCCGGTCGACACCGAGCCGCTCGCGAGCTCGGCGCCCGAGGCTGCCGACTACGCCGTGGACACGATGTGGCTGATCACCTCGAAGACGGTGTCGGCGATCGCCCGGATCTTCCTCCCGGAGCAGCGCGAGCAGCTCTCGGGACCGGTGGGCAGCTCGCGGGCGCTCAACGAGGCGATCGGCTTCGGCGCCCAGGAAGGGTTCTTCATCCTCGCCTTGATCAGCCTGTCCCTCGGCGTCATCAACCTCTTCCCGTTCCTGCCTCTCGACGGCGGCCACATCTTCTGGAGCCTGGTAGAGAAGGTGCGCGGGCGCCGCGTCCCATTCAGCGTGATCGAGCGCGCCAGTGCCGTGGGCTTCCTGCTGATCCTGATGCTCTTCGTGATCGGGCTTTCGAACGACCTCGGTCGCCTGGGAACCGACGCGCTCAACCCCAGATAACCGGCCGCTAGGCCATTTTCGCCTCCAGACCGATCTCGATCGCGCCCAGCGCCCTCGAGACCGGGCATCCTTGCTTGGCTTCCTCGGCCAGCTTCTGGAACTCGTCCTCGTCGAGCCCATCCACCTTCACCTCGGTACTGAGCTCGCTGCGGGTGATGGAGAAGCCGCCGTCGTCCTTCTCGATCGAGACCCTCGCCGTGCTCCTCACGGTCTCGGGCTCGTGGCCGGCCTCGCTCAATGCGAGCGCGAACGCCATCGAGAAGCAGCCCGCGTGCGCCGCGGCGATCAGCTCCTCGGGGTTCGTGCCCTCGCCGGTCTCGAACCTCGATGCCGCCGTGTAGGCGGCCTCCCAGCCGCTCCCAAACGACATCTTCCCGTTGCCGCGGGCGAGATTCCCCCGCCACTCCGCCTGCGCTTCGCTGGTCGGCATCTGATCCTCCTGGGTATAGGGTCTATGCGAGGGTGCTCCGCCAGGAGCAACCCGTTTCGGGTAGTTCTACCGAGGAGAGGAGCGCTGCTGGTGGAGGTCACGACCGCGGAGCGCTACGCGCACGGGGGCGAAGCGCCGCAGCTGCCGGCCCGGAACCTGGTCGAGGCCTTCTACGAGCAGGTCGAGCGGCTCGGCGACGACCTCGCCATCCGCGACGAGGCTCGCGGCCGGGAGCTGACCTGGAACGAGCTCCGCGACACCGTCCACAGGATCGCCGGAGGGCTCGCCCAGCTAGGCGTGGGGAAGGGCGACACCGTCGCGATCATGCTCAACAACCGCTGGGAGTTCATTCCCTGCGACCTGGCCGCCGTCTCGCTGGGCGCCGTCCCTTTCTCGATCTACCAGACCTCCGCCCCCGAGCAGATCCAGTATCTGCTCTCCGACGCGGAGAGCAAGCTCGCGATCACCGAGCAGGCCTTCGTCGACCGGATCAACGACGCTCGGGGTGACCTCCCAGGCCTCGAGCACGTGATCGTCGTGGACGGCGAGGGTGGCGACCACACGCTCGACGAGCTGATGGAGATGGATCCCGAGTTCGATCCCGCCGAGAGGGTGGAGTCCATCGGGCCCGATGACCTGCTCACTCTGATCTACACGTCGGGGACGACCGGTCCGCCGAAGGGCGTCCAGCTCACGCACCGCAACCTGCTCTTCGCGGTCGCGACGGCCGATGAGCTGCTCCAGCTGCCCGAGCGCGGCGGCAAGGTGATTTCCTGGCTTCCCGCCGCGCACGTTGCGGAGCGGAACGCCCATTACTACCTGCCGGTGACTAAGGGGGTCTCGGTCCATATCTGCGCAGATCCGCGGCGAATCGCGGAGTTCCTCCCGAAGGTGAGGCCGACCTGGTTCTTCGCCGTGCCCCGGATCTTCGAGAAGCTCAAGGCGGGCCTCGAGGCGATGGTGGCTGGCATGCCCGACGAGCAGCGCGAGGCCGCCGAGCAGGGGCTGGAGGCCTCACTGCGGAAGGTCCGCGCCGAGCAGGCTGGGGAGGAGGTTCCGCCCGAGGTCGCGAAGGCGGCCGAGGAGGCGGACCAGCAGCTCTTCTCCAAGCTCAGGGCGCAGCTCGGACTCGACGACGCGCTCGCCGTCAATGTCGGGGCGGCGCCCACGCCACTCGAGGTGCTCGAGTTCTTCCACGCGATCGGGATCCCCGTAGGCGAGCTCTGGGGCATGTCTGAGACCTGCGGACTTGGCGCCATCAACCCGCCGGACCGGGTCAAGCTCGGCACGGTGGGTCCCCCGACGCCGGGGATCGAGATCAAGCTCGACGACGATGGCGAGGTTCTCGTCAAGGCCGACTGCGTCATGCCGGGCTACCGTAACTTGCCCGAGAAGAACGAGGAAGCGTTCACCAAGGATGGCTGGTTGCGCACCGGCGACATCGGCGAGCTCGACGAAGACGGCTATCTGCGCATCGTCGACCGCAAGAAGGAGCTGATCATCAACGCGGCCGGCAAGAACATGTCGCCGGCCAACATCGAGTCCAGCCTGAAGGCGGCGAGCCCCCTGATCGGCCAAGCCACGGCAATCGGCAATGCGCGGCCGTTCAACGTGGCGCTGATCGTGCTCGATTCCGACTACGCCCCGGTCTGGGCGAAGCAGAACGGCCTCGGCGGCAAGTCGGTCGAGGAGCTGGCCGGCGAGGAGAAGGTGAGAGACGCCGTCCAGGCGGCCGTCGACCAGGCGAATGCCAAGCTCTCCCGCGTCGAGCAGATCAAGAAGTTCACGATCCTGCCCGAGCAGTGGGAGCCTGGCGGCGACGAGCTGACGCCGACCATGAAGCTGAAGCGCAGGCCGATCGAGGAGAAGTACGCGGAGCAGATCGAGGCGCTCTACTCACGCTAGCCTCGCCGCGGCTCCGCGGAGCCGCACTACTGGATCTGAACGTCCTTCCCGGGACCGCCCTTGAGCTTGTCCTTGCCGGGGCCGCCCTTCAGCGTGTCCTTGCCCTTGCCGCCGAGCAGCTTGTCCTTGCCCTTGCCGCCCAGCAGCCGGTCCCCGCCGGCGCCGCCGCAGATCACGTCCTTGCCCGCCAGGCCCTTGATCTTGTCCTTACCGCCGAGGCCGGCGATCACATCGGCGGCCCGGGTGCCGGCGAGCGAATCGTTGCCGTTTGTCCCGACGATAGTGGCGGCCTTGCCGGCGCATTGGGCGGGGGCGGGGGTAGAGGTCCCGGGGGCGCACGGAGTCTCCGTGGGAGCTGCAGCGTTGTTTCGGCCGATTGGCGGGGCAATGGCGAAGTCCGCTGCGCTGTCGTTGGTGTCGTCGGCGGCGTCCAGCGCGGTCGCGCAGCCGCGAGAGATCGTGCGGACGATCGACTGGCCCGCTCCGAGCGTGGCGGAAAGCTGGGTTCCGAACGGAGACGGCGGCGGGGACGGATGCATCGTCGCCGGTCCTCCGTACGCGACGCAGTCGATCCCGACGGTGATCGAGGTGTCGGTGTAACAGACGGTTCCGCCGGTATTGATCACGTTGAGGCCCCCCGGAGCAATGAAATCGGCGCCCGGCACAGAGGCATCGTTGGCGACCAGGATCGTGCGCTGGCTCTGACCGTTGGGCACGTTCGACGGGAAGGTGAAGTCGCTGAACACGCCGCCTCCACCGTCGTAGGTGACGATATGGCGACCGGTCACCAGATTCTCGCCATCGGCGATGGCCTGGAGCATGACGTAATCGCCAGTCGGTCCTCCCGTGCCCTCGTGAACCTCGCGAATCAGGTTGAGGTGGTAGGCGGCGCCGGCGCTCGAAGCGAAGGCCGCGATCGAGGTCAGGGCCAGCGCCGCGGCAAGGAGGACACGGATCAGGCTGCGGTTCATGTTCGCTCTCCTCATCGCATCGGCCTTCCTATTGGATCTGGACGTCTTTCCCCGGACCGCCTTTGAGCTTGTCCTTGCCGGGGCCGCCCTTGAGCGTGTCCGCGCCGGGACCGCCCTTGAGCTTGTCCTTGCCGGGGCCGCCCTTGAGCGTGTCCTTCCCGCCCTCACCGAGCAGCTTGTCGTTGCCCTTGCCGCCCACCATCCTGTCCTTCCCGGCGCCGCCGCAGACGACATCATTGCCTGCGAGGCCCTTGATCAGGTCGGCGCCCGTTCCCGCGGTGATCACATCGGCGGCGGTCGTCCCCCTGATTGTGTCGTTGCCTTCGCTGCCGACGATCGTCGTGAGCTTGCCGGCGCAGGTGGTGAAGCCGCCGCCGGTGGCGCCGCCGCCGCTACCGCCCCCTGGGCCGGCGCATGGGACCTCCGTCGGGGCAACGCTGTTGGGCCTCCCTTCGAAGGGTCCTGGGACGAAGTCAGCCTGCGCGTTGTTGGTGTCGTCGGCCGCCTCCAGAAGTGTGGGGCAATTCGGAGCGATGCTGCGCTGCAGGGAGTACGTGGCGGGAAGGACGCTGCCGTTCGGGGTCGTCTGGTCGGGCAGGTTGTTGGCGCCGGTGAACGTCCCCCAGGAGACGCAGTCGACGGTGTCGTAGCAGGCCGCACCCGCCAGGTAGGGTTTCGGGTCAGGTCCCCCCGAAAGCGTGCTCAGGTACACACTGAGGTCGAGGGTGAAATCCCGCCCCGGCACAGCAGTGTCGCCGATCAGGATCGTTCGCTGGTTGTCGGCGAAGGGGGGGTTCGGGCCCGTGAGCGTCAGGGTCGCGATCGGATTGGGCCCAAGCAGAAATGCATCCTGGTCCCAGATCGTGATCTGGTGGCCGCTGACCTGGTTCTGGCCGGGGGCGTACATCTGCAACTCGATGTAGCTCGTGTCCTGGGACGCACCGCCCTCGCCCTTGATCTGCCGGATCTTGATCAGGTGGCTGGTGGCGCTGGCACTCGAGACGAGCGCGAGGCTGGCCGCGGCGGCGAGCGTAGCGACGCACGCGATCCTGGTCAGGCGGCGCATCATTCCTTCTCCCTCCATAGCTCCCTGGAACGGCTTCGATCCTCTCAGATCCAGCGTCGACCCGCAACACGCCGGGCTTCACGGCCGTTAAACGCCCTTGAGGGGCCCACGGCTACCCTGTGCCCGTGGCTTCCAAGCGCCAGATCTTCGTGCGGGACGTGCCCATCGGGGGCGGCGCGCCGGTCGCCGTGCAGACGATGTGCAAGACCGAGACCGCGAACCTCGAGGCGACCATGGAGCAGATCCGGACGGTCGCCGACGCGGGGGCCGATCTGGTCCGCGTCGCCGTGCCTCGCGAGAAGGACGCAGAAGCGCTGAAGACGATCGTCAAGCAGTCGCCGATCCCGGTGATCGCCGACATCCACTTCAACCACACCCTCGCCCTGAAGGCGATCGATGCCGGCGCTGACTGCATCCGCCTCAACCCGGGCAACATCGGCGGCCCCGAGAAGGTCGCCGAGGTGGCCGAGAGGGCCACGAGGGCGAACGTCCCGATGCGGATCGGGGTCAACTCGGGCTCGCTGCCCAAGCACCTGCACGGGCTCGAGCGGGAGAACCCCGTCGAGGCGCTGGTGCAAGCGGCGGTGGAGTTCGTCGAGCTGATGGAGAGATTGGATTTCGAGGACTTCAAGGTCTCGATCAAGTCGACCAACGTGCCGAACACGATCGCCTCCAACCGCCTGCTGGCCGAGAAGATCCCCTATCCGATCCACCTCGGCATCACGGAGGCGGGGACGAAGTGGTCCGGCTCGCTCAAGTCCTCCGTCGGGCTGGGCACCCTGCTCGCCGACGGTATCGGGGACACGATCCGGATCAGCCTCTCGACCTTTCACGCCGAGGAGGAGGTCAAGGTCGCCTGGGAGATTCTCAAGGCTCTCCAGCTGCGCGAGCGCGGGCCGGTCCTGATCGCGTGCCCGACCTGCGGGCGCCTGCAGTTCGACATGGACACCGTCGTCGCCGAGATCGAGCAGCGCCTCGAGGCCTACACGGAGCCGGTCGAGGTGGCGGTGCTGGGATGCGCGGTGAACGGGATCGGCGAGGCCTCACACGCGGACTTCGGCATCACCGGCGCCAAGGACGAGGGCCTGATCTTCGCCCACGGCAAGCCGCTGCGGAAGGTCAAGCAGGGCGAGCTGGTCGACGCCCTCTTCGCGGAGATCGACAGGTCGCTCGACCGCGGCAAGGTGCAGGTCGACGAGGCGAAGTCGCGCGAGGGCGCGGACTGGCTGGCCAAGATCGAGGAGGAGAACGCCGGCGAGCTCACCCCGGAGCGGATCGCTCGGATGGAGGCCGAGGCCTCGAACACGGAGCCGGATCCGTTCCTGCAGCCGGTCACGGCCGGCAAGCGCGTCGAGCTCGACGAGGAGGCCTCGCCCACGGCCGGGCGGCGCTTCACCCGCGCCTAGGAATCGACCGGCAGCTCGAACCAGACGTGGGTGCTTCCCTCGTAGACGTCCCAGCGCGAGGTGAGCCTGTCGACCAGCTTGAGCCCTCGCCCGTCGGCCTTCTTCATCTCGGGAATCGCGGCAGCGGGATTGCCCTGATCCGCGACTTCACCGAGGATGGTTTGGGTGCCGGCGACGAGGGTGACCGTGATCGGCCTTCCCGGCCCGTGGGCGACGGCGTTGTTGACCAGCTCGGTGACCACCGAGATCAGATCCGTCAGTGTCGCCGCCGGGAGCCGGTTCGAGAAGCGCTGCCGGAGCGCGCTGCGCGCCCTCCAGCCGGCCCGCAGGTCGGGCGACAGGACGAGCCGGAACTCCTCGGGTTTTGTGCCGCTGCTGGCCTCCATGCCTCCTCCAAGCCAGTGACTCGCGCCCCCTGTGAGAGAACAACCTAGTACGCCTTCGCGAAGATCGCCATCACCCTCGCCGCGCCGCCGGTGATCACGCAGCGGGCGTCCGAGGGGAGCTCCTCGCCGAAGGGGATGCAGCGGACAGTGACGCCGAGCTCGCCCATCGTCTCCTCCGTCCCGGGATCCTCGCTCCAGGGCGCCTTGACGAAGCCGCCCGACTCGGTCTCGTCGCTTGAGAAGAACTCGCGGAACTCGTCCAGCGTCGTGATGTCGTCGCGTGTGCGCTCACGCAGGCGCCTGCTGGCCTCCGCGAAGTAGCCGGCCTGCATGTCGCCGAGCACGCCGGAGACAGCCTCCGCGGCGCCGTCGCGGGGAATCGCGTCGCGCCTCAGCTCCGGGTCGTCCCGCCGCGTCACCGTGACGACTCCCTGCTCGATGTCCCGCTCGCCGAGCTCGATCACGACGGGCACGCCCTTACGGATCCACTCCCAGCGCTTCTCGGCCGGCTTGCGGTCGCGGGAGTCGAGCTCCACCCGCAGCGGGGCGCCGGACCACGCCTGCTCGGCGATCTCCGCGCGCAGCGCATCGGCCGCCTCGAGCACCGGCGCGGGGTCGTTGCGTGTGATCGGGACGATCCGGACCTGGCGAGGTGCGACGCGCGGCGGAACGCGCAGCCCGTTGTCGTCGGCGTGGGTCATCACCACGGCGCCCATCATCCGCGTGGAGAGGCCCCAGGAGGTCGTGAAGCAGAGCTTCCGCTCGCCGTTCTCGTCCGTGAACCCCATCTCCATCGCGCCCGAGAAGTTCTGGCCGAGATAGTGCGAGGTCCCGGACTGAAGCGCCTTGCCGTCCTGCATCATCGCCTCGATCGAGAGCGTGATCTCGGCGCCCGGGAAGCGCTCAGACTCGGGCTTCTCGCCGGCGATCACCGGGATCGCCAGGACCTGCTCGGCGAATTCCCGGTAGACGCCGAGCATCCGCCGCGTCTCCTCGAGGGCCTCCTCCTCGTTGGCGTGGGCGGTGTGTCCCTCCTGCCAGAGGAACTCGGTGGTGCGAAGCAGCACCCGGGGACGAAGCTCCCAGCGAACGATGTTGCACCACTGGTTCACCATCAGCGGCAGGTCGCGGTACGAGCTGATCCATTTGGCGAACGAGCGTCCGATGATCGTCTCCGAGGTGGGGCGCACGACGAGCGGCTCCGGCAGCTCCGCCGCCGGGTGAAGCGCCCCGTCCTCGCCCTGTTCGAGGCGGTGGTGGGTAACCACCGCCATCTCCTTGGCGAAGCCCTCGACGTGCTTCGCCTCCTCCTCGAAGTAGCTCAGGGGGATGAAGAGCGGGAAGTACGCGTTGACCGCGCCGGTCTCCTTGATCGCGTCATCCAGCGCGCGCTGCATCAGCTCCCAGATCCCGAAGCCCCACGGCCGGATCACCATCGCGCCGCGCACGTGGTCGAGCTCCGCGACCTCGGCGTCGCGGACCACGCTCTGGAACCACTGAGGGAAGTCCTCAGCGCGCGTCGGGGATATGCCGGTTTTCGCCTTGCCTTCCATATGCTCGCCTGGTGGCCCGGAGCCGCGGACAATCCTTGCGTAAGGGGCGCCGAAAGGGATTCCGGCGTCAGTTCGGACTCGACCGCTCCGGCCCGCCGCCCCGACAGACTCGTCCGGGGCAGCCGCTGCGCCCGTGGACGATCCCGAACGCGGTCGGATACATCCGGCTCGCCGCGCTTCCGGTCTTCCTCTATCTGGCGTTCTCCTCCGGGGACGGACGCAGCCCCGCGGCCGCGGTGATCTACTGGCTCGTCGCGGTCGGCGACTACGTCGACGGCTTCCTCGCCCGCGCCACGGGTCAGTACAGCCGGATGGGCGCCCTCCTCGATCCCGTCGTCGACCGGCTCACCATTCTCTGCGGGGCGGCCGTCTGCTGGCACTTCGAGCTGCTGCCGCGCTGGGCCCTTGCCGTACTCGCGGCCCGCGAGGTGATCACCCTGATCCTGGCTCAGGTCGCCCTGCGGCGGGTGGGGGAGATCGAGATCAACTGGCTGGGGCGGATCGCGGTCACGCCGGTCATGGCAGCGATCTTCTTCGCGATGGTCTCCGAGAGCTGGGTTTGGAACGCGATGCTGATCGTGGGGGTCGTGCTCGGGATCCTCGGGACGATCGCCTACGTCCGAAACGGACTCCGGCAGCTTGCAACTGCGTAGCCAAAACACTCAAGTCCCGGTTGAGGCTGGCGCTGCGGACCTATAATCGCTCGCCCGACCAACGTGGAGGAGTTCGTGGCGATTCACTGCCCCGAGTGCGGATTCGTCAACGCCGAGGGGGCCAACTACTGTCAGAAGTGCGGTGCCTACCTCTCCCGTCCGGACGGGAAGGACGAGCCGACCACGATGACCTACACGGTCGACGAGTCGGGCGAGATGCATCAGGTCGACATCGACGAGGTGGTGGAGAGGCACGGGGCGGCGCTGGTGATCCGCTCCGGCGGAGGACGCGCGGGAGAGAGCTTCACGCTCGACGACGAGCGGATCTCGATCGGACGCACGCCCGACGCAGGGGTCTTCCTCGACGATGTCACCGTCTCGCGCAACCACGCTCTGCTGGTGCGCCGCAAGGACGGCCTCTACATCGACGACCTCGGGTCCCTGAACGGCACCTACGTCAACCGCCGCCGGATCGAGTCGCATCAGCTGCAGGACGGCGACGAGATCCAGATCGGCAAGTACAAGCTGAGCTACCTGGAGAAGTGACCATGGAAGCCTCGCCAACGCCCTTCGAGCGCAGGAGCCCGGAATCAACGGCGGCCACAAAAACCGCCGCCGGACCAACCGACGGCGCGCCCTCCAACCGCAAGGCCCTGACCATCGGGGCCGTCGCGAAGATCCTGGGGCGTGAGTTCGAGGACGTCTCGATCTCCAAGATCCGCTATCTGGAGGACCAGAAGCTCCTCTCGCCGCGCCGCACCCCGGGCGGCTACCGGCTCTACAGCCAGGCCGACGTCGAGCGGCTGCGCGCGATCCTGCGGATGCAGCGCGACGAGTTCCTCCCGCTGCGGGTGATCCGCCAGGAGCTCGCCGCCGGCGCGCGCGAGGAGCGCGGCGGCGCCGCATCGCTGCGGCGAGCGACCAGCATCGAAGCTGGCAAGGGGTCCCGGCTGACGCTGGAGGAGCTCGTCGACGAGACCGGCGCGGGCGGTGAGCTGATCAAGGAGCTCGAGGACTGGCGGCTCGTGCAGCCGGAGACCGTCGATGGCAACAAGCTCTACGACGACGCCGACACCGAGATCATCAAAGCCTGCGCCGAGCTCGCTCGCTTCGGCGTCGGCGGGCGCAATCTGAAGGTCCTGCGCACGGCGGCCGACCGCGAGGCCGCTTTGCTCGAGGCCGTCGTCGGCCCAGCCCTGCGCTCGTCCAACCACAACCGCCGGCGCGAGGCGATCGAGAACCTGGAGAGCCTCGCCGCCGCCTGCAACAACCTCACCCACATGCTGCTCGTCCGCGATCTGCGGAAGCTGACCGGCGAGGAGTAAGACCTCCCCGGTGGCACGCGTCGTGCGCAGGCGCCGGATCGCCGCGCCCGCCGGCGTGCTCTGGGGCGTGATCGCCGATCCTTATCACCTCCCGCGGTGGTGGCCGAGGACGCAGCGCGTGGAGAACGTCAGCGAGGGCGCCGACCCCGGGAGGAGCTGGACCCAGGTGCTCGAGACCAAGGACGGCCGTGGCGTCCGCGCCGACTATCGCTGCGTGGAGGAGAGCGAGGGCGAGCGCTATGTCTTCGAGCAAACGGTGGAGGGAACGCCGTTCGAGCGCTTCCTGAGGCGGGCGCGAACGGAGATCGAGCTGGCTCCGCGGGACGGTGATACCGAGGTCACCATGGCGCTCGACCGGCGCCTACGCGGCCTCTCCCGTCTCGGCGCCCCGATGATGCGCAGGGCGATCGGTCGGACGCTGGACGAGGCGCTGGCCAGCCTGGAGGTCGCCGCAACCGGGGGCTCGGGCTGACTGCGGACATGAAGTGGTGGGGCTGGGGGGACCCCGAGCGGCGCCTCGACCTGCCCGACACGGCGGTGGCGGCGTTGCGCGGCGAGCTCGGAGTCCGGACGGACGATGGGACCGAGCCCATCCCGCTCGAACGGGTATCGCTTCCCGAGGCCCGGCCGATACCCGCGGCGGTCCGGGCGGCCGCGGGAGAGGTTTTGGAGGGTCCGGAGGATCGGCTGCGCCGGGCGGCCGGGCGCAGCTACCCGGATCTGGTCAGGCTGCGAACCGGGCGGCTCGAGTCCGGACCGGATGCCGTGCTTCGGCCGCCCGATGCGGCCGCGGTGGCGACCGTGCTCGCTGCTTGCGCGAGCGAGGGCGTGGCCGTTGTTCCCTACGGAGGCGGAACCAGCGTGGTGGGTGGCCTCGACGCGATAGACGACGGACGCGGCGCCGTCGTCTCGCTCGATCTAGGCCGGCTGCGCTCGGTGGACGTCGACTCGAGATCGTTGACGGCCCGCCTCGGCGCCGGGCTGAGCGGCCCCGATGCCGAAGCGGCCCTCGCCGCTCGCGGCGCCACCCTGGGGCACTTCCCGCAGTCCTTCGAGCAGGCGACGATCGGGGGGTTTGCCGCCACCCGCTCGGCGGGTCAGGCCTCGAGCGGCTACGGGCGCTTCGACGAGCTGGTGACTGCGGTCGAGCTCTGTGCGCCCGCCGGGCGCATACGGACTCTTCAGATCCCGCACACCGCCGCCGGCCCCTCGCTGCGCGAGCTCGTGCTCGGGTCGGAGGGAACCCTCGGCGTGATCACTGAGGTGAGCTGCCGGGTGCGCCGCGCCCCTGACAGACGCGCTTACGAGGGGTGGATGGCGGAGGACTTCGAGGCAGGCCGCGAGATCGTCCGAGAGCTCGCCCAGCGCCAAGAGGCACCGGACGTGCTGCGCCTCTCCGACGAGGAGGAGACGCGTGTCTCTCTCGAGCTTGCCGGGACCGAAGGGCTCCAGAGGCGGGCGCTCGACGCCTATCTGCGCCTGCGACGCAGGCAGGGCGGCTGTCTCGTGATCTGTGGCTGGGAGGGCGAGCGCGAGAGCGTCCGGCGCCGCCGCTCCCTGACCCGGAAGAGGCTGCGCCTCGGCGGAGCGGTCCCCCTGGGAGGGTCGGCGGGGCGCTCGTGGGAGCGCAATCGCTACGGCGGCCCCTATCTGCGCGACGAGCTGATCAACCTCGGGGTGCTGGTGGAGACGCTCGAGACCGCGCACACCTGGAGCCGGCTCGACCAGCTCTATGGCGCGGTCGGGGACGCCCTGCGTGGAGCGCTCGGGGAGCGCTCGATCGTCATGTGCCACGTCTCTCACGCCTATCCGGACGGCGCCTCCCTCTACTTCACCTTCCTGACCCGCGCCCGCCGGGGCGAGGAGCTCGAGCAGTGGCGCGAGGCCAAGACCGCCGCGTGCGAGGCGATCGTCGCCGCCGAGGGAACGATCACCCACCACCATGCGGTCGGGCGCGACCACGCCCCCTACATGCGAGCCGAGGTGGGCGAGCTCGGCCTGAAGGCCCTGCGCGCCGTCAAGGAGCGGCTGGATCCCGCCGGGATCATGAATCCCGGCAAGCTGTTCCCTGGCTAGCGCAGCGCCCCGCGGAGGACCGTGGTGCCGACCGGCTGCGGCAGCGTCCCGATGTTGCCGGCCCGTTGAAGGGCCGCCGCGGCCTCCCGCTGACGGGTCAAGGTCAGCTCCGCCGTCTCGAAGCTGGGGAGGAGGCTCGACGCTGCGCTGGGAATCGGGGCCCGGCCCGTGAGCCGCCCATCGCGGCCGACAGCCTGGAACGCCACCGGCAGGCTGCGGTCACCCGAGCCGACGAACCAGAGCACGTAGGTCTCCCCGGGACCGCTGGGTTCCAGCCCCCGCAGCGCGAGGTCCACGGCCGGCTGATCGCTCACCCGCAC
>JBKOYL010000017.1:0-14858 GCA_046725395.1 Actinomycetota bacterium
CACCGACCCGGACGGCAACTCCCTCGCAATCCACCATCGCTACGCCGGTCAGGGCTAAGCGATTCGCAGCTACGCGGCCTTGACGGCGGTGGCGCCCGCGTCGACCGCGAGCTCGCCCGCGATCGCCTCGCGCGCCGACTCTGGCTCCAGCACCACGAATTCGCCGGCGCCCTTGAGGATTTCGCGCAGCAGCCAGTCGGTGCTGCCGTAGGGCACCTCGATCACGACGGCGCCGTCGGCGAGCTCCTCGATGACCGTGTGCTCCTCGCGTGCCCAGCGCGCCCGCTCGGGGGAGACCCAGACGCGGGCCACGTCGGCCGCCGGGACGTGGTCGCCCGAGAGCCAGGTCCCCTCGATCGCGGCGATCTCCTCCACCTCGGGGCGCGGCTCGAAGCGCTCCGCCGTGATGTTGGCCTCCTTGATCCGGTCGAGCCGGAAGTGGCGGACGTCCTCCCGGCGGCGGTCGTAGGAGGCGACGTACCAGCCCTCGGGCCCGTTCGCGAGGCGGTAGGGCTCGATCTCCCGCTTGGTGAACTCGTCCTCGTTCTCCTTGTAGTAGTGGATCGCCAGCACCCGGCGGCCCTCGATCGCCTTGTTCACCTTGCGCGCGACGTCGGTGTCGTCGCCACCGGAGGCCGCGATCTCGAGGCCCTCCTCCGAGGGGTCGTGACCGAGCGCGACGACGATCTTCTTGCGAGCGCTCTCCAGGCCGCTCTGCGGGAGGTGATCGCCGAACAGGTCGATGGCGGCGACCAGCGCCTTGGCCTCGAGCGGCAGCAACCTCGCCGGCCTTGCGAAGTTGTCCCCGTACGGTTCGGCGTCGACCTCGATCTCGTCGCCCTGCAGCTCGGCGTAGAGCACGTAGGTGCCCCCGCCGAAGTTGACGACGTTGAGCAGGTCGATGTCGTCTCGCAGCTCGTCCTCCGTGACATGGAGGCGCTCCTTGACGTCCGCCACGGGCAGGCGGGCCTCGCCCTTCGCCGACTCGATCAGCATCCCCGCCAACGTGACCAGCCGGGCGAAGCGCTCGGGGCGAATCGATGACTCCGAGCGGCCGTTCGAGCGGGCCGACCGCGGCGCGGGAGGGACCGTGCGGGCCACGTCGGCGGGCGAGAAGTCGCCCCGATGGCGCTCGGCCAGCAGCTCCAGGCGCTCGGCTGCCTCCTCCCCAAGCTCCGGCGGGGCGAGCACGGTGGCGTACTGGCGCCAGTGCAGGACCCAGGCGACCATCTGGCGGCTGGAGGCGTACTCGGTCTCGAAGATCCGGCCCTTGCCGGGCGAGCCGTCACCGCGGCCCGGGTTGCGGAAGGTTCCGTACGCGCCGAAGTCGCGCTCCACCAGCCAGGCGACCCTCTCCTTGAGGAAGATCTTGGCCTTCCCCTGGATCTCGCCCAGCTGCCACTCGGCCCGGCGCGCGTAGTCCCGGCGGTCGAAGTCCTCCGGCGGAGCGAAATCGTGCTCCGCCTTGGAGGCGTATGAGACCTTGCCCCGGATCCGCGACAGGCGGAAGACGCGAACCGCGTCGCGCTCGTGGGAGTGGCCGATCAAGTAGAACTGACCGCCTCGGTAGACCAGGTGGTAGGGGTCCACCTTGCGCTTCTCCTCGGAGTCGCGTTCGATCGTGTAGTAGGTGAATTCGATCGTCTTGCGCCGGGAGATCGCCGTCTCGATCTTCGAGAGGCGCTGAGAGACCTCGGCGCCATCGGCCTTGGCCGTCATGCGTACCTCGACCGAGGAGTGCTCCGGGGCGGTCAGCGGGCTGGGTCGCCCCCAGGAGACCTGCTGCAGCGCGAGCCGCAGCGGCTCCGCGTATGCGAACTCGCCGTCCAGAAGCTGGAGGGCCGTCTGCAGGGCGGCCAGCTCGCCATCGCCGAAGCGGATCTCCGGGAGGTAGTAGTTCTCCGGCGGGAGCGAATAGAGCTCGGACTCATAGCCCTGGAGGCTCTCGCCCGGCTTTTCGACCTGCAGCGTGATGCCGAGGCTCTCGAGCTCCGCGCGGTCGGCGTAGAAGCGGCGCGCGAAGGCGTCATCGTTCATGTCGCTGTAACCCTCGACCTCGCGCTTGATCTCGAGCGCCGAGGTCGGCCTGCCCTGCGCCATCAGGTAGGAGATCAGCGAGAGCTGGCGGATCAGCTTCTCGGTGTCCTTGGCCATCCGCGACGGAGCATAGACCTGACCCTGCGCCGCCCAATCCGCACGAATTACGGATCAGAAAACGATTTGCCCAATTTGCGCCGCCGTATCAGGCGGCGCGTGAGCCGAAAAAGGCGGAGCCGTCGATGCCGCGGTCGAAGCGCGACCAGCTCTCGCCGTCCGCCAGCTCCCTCTCGAGGCGGTCGAAGCTGCCGAGCTTGCCGCCCAGGTTGTCGATCGCGTGAACGAGGGTCGCCTCGCGGGTGGCGGGGACGACGGGGGAGCCGTGCTCGAGCTGGCCGTGGTGGGAGAGGATGATGTGGAGGATCGCCTGGGCCAGGCCCGGGTCGAAGCCCTCGGTCCGCTCGATCTCGCGCCGGACCTTGTAGTAGCCCCGGGGGATTTCGCCCTCGAGCCGACCCTCGTCCGTCAACTCGATCGCCAGCGGGTCGTCGTTGTAGGCCTCGGTCTTGCCGATGTCGTGGAGCAGCGCTCCGGTGACCGCGATCTCGCGATCGATGCCCGGGAAGAAGTTGGCGGCCGCGCTGACCGCCTGCGCGACCGAGAGCGTGTGCTCGAGGAGGCCGCCGGCGTAGGCCTGGTGGTAGTGCTTGGCGGCGGGCGCCTCGCGAAAGCGCTGCCAGCCCTCGGTGCCCGGAGCGAAGAAGTGCTCGAGCAGCTCGCGCAGGGAATGGTTCTGGACCGTGTCGATCAGCGCGCGCAGATCCGTCTCGAGCAGCTCCACCGAGCGGGCGGGCCCCTCGGCCAGTTGCTCGGCGTCGTACTCGCCGGGTCCGGCCGGGCGGACGGAGGCGAGCTTGATCTGCCTTCCGAACTGCGGATGGATCGCGAAGCTGCCCCGGACGATGACGATCGAGCCCGGCGCGCAGATCTCGAAGCAGTCGGCGACGCCTTCCCAGGCGATCGCCGGGACGGTGCCTGTCTTGTCGGCGAGGACGACCCGCAGGAAGTCTTCGCCGTTGCGCTTCTGCCGGCGCTCGCGCTCCCGCACCACGAACGCCCCCGAGACCTGATCGCCATCGGAGAGCTCGCGCAGCGGGACCGCGCCCGGCTGACGCGGCGCTCCGGGACCGCTGCCGTTGTCGAAGAGCGTCTCGGCCATCTCTCTTTGAAAGTAGAGGCGTACCCGGACCGAACTCTCCGCCGCCGCGAGGCGATACGGGCCGGCTGCAAAGCTTTGGCTGGTGCAGTCCGCCCGCACAGGCGAGGACGAGGTACGCGTCTCGACGCTGGAGCTCTTCTTCGACCTCGTCTTCGTCTTCACGATCACCCAGCTGACCGCGGTGCTTGTCCACCATCCGGACGGCGAGGCGCTCGGGCAGATCGTCCTGATGCTGGCCGCGATCTGGTGGATGTACGCGGCGTTCGCATGGCTCACCAACGCGGTGCCGCCGACGCGCACCGCGCTCCGCCTCCCGCTGCTCGCCGGGATGGCCGCGTTCTTCGTGATCTCGCTCACCATCCCGACGGCGTTCGACGGCGACGGCGTGGTCTTCGCCTGCGGCTACCTGGCGGTGATCGCGATCCACACCGTCCTCTACACGCAGTCCGCGAGCTGGACGGTGGCCGGCGTCTGGAGCTTCGCTCGGATGAACCTCGTCGCGGGCGCGCTGATCCTCGCCGGCACGATCATCGGCGGGACGCTCGAATACGTCCTCTGGGTGCTCGCCGTCCCGATCTTCGCGATCACCCCGGCGCTCGTGCCGGAGTCGGCCGGCTGGATCCGCCCCTCCCACTTCGTGGAGCGGCACGGGCTGGTGGTGATGGTGGCCCTCGGCGAGTCGGTGGTCGCAGTCGGGATCGGCGCCTCTGGCCTCGACGTCACCGGGAGGATGCTGACGGTCGGCGTCCTCGGCCTGGCGTTGAGCTCGGAGCTCTGGTGGACCTATTTCGGCGGGGACGACCAAGAGGCGGAGGGGGTTCTGCGGCGGATGACGCCGACCCGCCGAGAGTTCTTCGCCGCCAACGCCGCGTACTACTGGGCGCACCTGCTTCTCCTGCTCGGGATCGTCTGCATCGCCGCCGCGCTCGAGCGGGCGATCGGTCATGCGTTCGACGAGCTGGACTTCGCCCGCGCGCTCGCCCTCGGCGGCGGCACCGCGGTCTATCTCGCCGGCCACGCTGCCTTCCGGCGGATACTCGGCCTCTCCTTCCGTCCCTGGAGGGCGGTCGCGGCGCTGCTCGCGCTCGCCACCATCCCGCTTGGCACGGAGTCCTCGGCGATCGCCCAGCTCGCCGCGCTCGTGGGGATATACGGCTTCTGCCTCGCGATCGAGGGGGAGCCTGAGCCGGCGACCGCTCAGGCCTCGGCCTAGCGCCTACGCGAGCGCCTCTCGGACGAACTCCAGATCCGACCGCATCCCCCGTGCGCCGCCGGGAGTCTCGACGACCACGGGCGGACCGGCCGCCCGGATCATCTCCCGGAGGGCATCGGAGCCGATCTGTCCCTTGCCCAGGTTCGCGTGGCGGTCGGCGCCCGTCCCGGGCGGGTCTCGCGAGTCGTTCGCGTGCAGCAGCTCGATCCGCCCGACGATCGCGAGCACCCGCTCGATCGCGTCGGAGAGATCCTCGCCCGCCGCGTGGGCGTGGCAGGTGTCGAAGCAGAAGCCGACCTCGACGTCAGTCTTCGCAGCACCCACCGCCTCCCAGAGCCTGGCGAGCGCGTCGAAGCGGCGCGCCACCGCGTTCTCC
This sequence comes from Actinomycetota bacterium, assembly GCA_046725395.1. Lineage (GTDB taxonomy): Bacteria > Actinomycetota > Thermoleophilia > Solirubrobacterales > 70-9 > DASUPK01. The sequence goes on from JBKOYL010000017.1 coordinate 4,846, forward strand.
CCGCCCGCGGTGTTCTCGATGTAGACCGGCACCTCCGAGTTGAGCATCTCGAGCGTGCGCGACCAGCGCCCCACCCCGTCCGCGATCCCGTCCTCCGCGTGTCCGGCGTGAACGATCACCGCCGCGGCGCCGACGTCCGCGGCCGCATCGCAGGTCTGCTGGAGGATCTTGCGGGAGCCGTAGCGGACATTGCTCCTCGGCGAGCAGACGTTGATCAGGTACGGCGCGTGAACGTAGAGGGGCATCGGCGACTCGCGCAGGTGAGCGGCGTCCTTGCGCGGCGGCGGCTTCTTCCAGCCCTGCGGATCGGAGAGGAAGATCTGGGCGCAGTCCGCGCCGATCGCGGCCGCCTTCTCGAGCGGCTTCTGGGGGGAGACGTGCGCCCCGACGATCGCCTGTTTCTTCCGCGCCATGGGCACGGGAGTCTCCCGGAACCCTCCCCAGCACGTCCGGGGGAAGGTCCCGGGTGACCCGCTCGGTCCTGCCCTGAGGCGAGCCGCCTACCAGGGCCTGGCGGGCAGGACCCCTGACCTCCGGGCGGGGACGACCGCCAGGGCAAGCCGCCCGAGGGTGAGCGCACCCAACATCAGCCCGAAGTCCCGTAGAGCGATGTCGTAGTACTGCGGGGCGTCGTAGGTCAGCAGGTTCACGACGATGCCGCCCAGCCACGCCGCCACGACGAACGCGCCGATGCGGGGAGCCAAGAGAACGAGGAAGCCGGCCAGGATCTCAACTCCGCCGACGAAGTACATGAAGTCCTGGCCGCTGCCCGGGACGATGTCGTTGACCCAACCCGCCAGGTAATCAGGCCAGTCGACCGACCAGTTGAAGAACTTGTCCAGGCCAAAGAGGACCGGCGCGACGGTGAACCCGATCCGAAGCAGCCAGAACGCCTGATGCGCGGCGGCGCTCACATCCGTCGCGGCTGCCGCGCTTCCATCCGAGCCGGCAGCCCCGCTGCGAATCGGGGTCGGACGTGCGGTGCTTATGCTCGCCATCCGGTGATGCCTCCTTTCGACTGTGACGGGCGCGTCAGCGCCGCGTCGATTCAGCTGTCATCCCCTTCAGCGTCGCCGGAGCGGCAGTTCTTACGTGGGGGTGTAGCGCGGGTAAGAAGGGCGGATCGAGGGACGCAAACTGAACGTGCGGATCTCAAGCGATAGCAGGGCCTCATCGCCGGCGCGGGCGGGGGTGATCGCCTGGCGGGTCGATCGCCTGCGGGCAGCCGGATTGGACGAGCGCCGCGCCATCCGGGTCGCCGTCGATGATCGTTACGACCTGCACGCTGTGCTTGATCTCGTCGACCGCGGCTGCCCGCCCACGCTCGCGATCCGGATCCTGGCTCCGATCGATGGCGAGGTACCGGGATGACGAGTGTGGGATCAGCGCCTCGGCTGGGTAGAAACCGCCTGGATCTCAGTTCGATGGACGCCGCAGTCGAGCCAACCAAAGTCGCCCGCCGCATGGATGCGGCGTCCCGCCGGTGGATCGAACGGCTCGGCGGCGTCGGCCCTGAGCGGGAGGGCGCGATCACGGAGCTGCACGATCTGCTGCTCCGCGCGGCCGGCTTCGAGGTGGCTCGCCGCTGCGCGAGCCTCCCCCACATTCGTGGCGGGGATCAGCGGGACATCGCCCAGCAGGCCGCCGACGACGCGCTGGTGGCGATTCTCGGCAAGCTGGATGAATTCAGGGGTGAGAGCCGCTTCACGACGTGGGCATACAAGTTCGCGCTGTACGAGGCCGCGGCCAGCGTCAGGAAGCGAGCATGGCAGGGAAAGGAGCTGCCGCTACAGGCGGAGGCCTGGCCGCGCGTCGCCGATCCGCGTTCGGGTCCTTACCGCGACGCCGAGACGAGCGCCCTACTCGCCGCGATACGCGAGGAGGTCGAGTCGAGCCTGAGTCCTCACCAGCGCGAGGTGCTGGTCGCGCTGGCGCTGAACGAGGTGCCGATCGACGTCCTGGCCGAGCGGCTCAACACGACCAGGGGAGCGCTGTACAAGGCGCTGCACGACGCCCGAAAGCGCCTCCGCTCCGCGCTGGTGGAACGGGGGATGAGCTTGGAAGAGCATCAGGTGGAGGAGAGCGAATGAACGAGCAATCGCCACAGGACCGGCTGCTCGGCCGTCTGCTCGGCCCCGCGGGGCCCGAGATAAGCTGCGAGCGCTGCTTCGAGGAGCTGGACCGCTACGTCGAGCTCGAGTTGGCCGGAGCCGACGTCGACGCCGCGATTCCGGGAATGCGGGCGCATCTCGACGGCTGCTCGGCGTGCGCGGAGGACCACGCAAGCCTCCGCGCCCTGCTCAGGGAGCGGGCCCTGCGCTAATGGGAAGCCCGCGGCGCGCTACCGGGCGCCTCCGGAGGAGTCGGGCGTGTCTCCTGGCTCCGGCCAAGTAACTCGATGACCTCGTCGTCCGTGGTCTGGCCGAAGCGCTCGTATGCCAGGCCCACCGCCCCGAGGAACTCGGGAGTGAGGACGCAGATCACCTCGTCGGCCTCGCGTTCGAGCGCCGCACAGGTCTGCGGCGGGGCCACCGGCACGGCGACTACGACCGCCTTCGGCTCTTGGGCCTTGAGCGCATTGATCGCGGCCCGCATCGTCGAGCCGGTCGCCAGCCCGTCGTCGACCACGATCGCCAAGCGATCGCGGAGATCGAGCGTGGGAAGACCTTCGCGATACCGCCGCTCGCGCTCCTCGAGCTCGCGCAGCTCCCTGGCGGTCGCGGCGTCGATCGTGCCCTCGTCCAGTCCGAGGCGGCCGACGACGTCGGTCTCGATCACCCGGGTGCCGCCGGCTGCGATCGCGCCCATCGCCAGCTCCTCGTGTCCCGGTACGCCGAGCTTGCGGACCACGAAGACGTCAAGCGGCAGATCGAGGGCGGCGGCGATCTCGTGGGCGACGGGAACGCCGCCGCGGGGCAGGCCGAGCACGATCGCGTTCTCGGTTCCGCGAAACCGCTTCAGGCGCGGATCCTTCGCCAGCAGCTGCCCAGCCTCGCGACGGTCTCGGAAAGGTGCCCTTCGCGTCGTCGCCTCCATCAGATGTACTGGAGCCCCGCGAGCGAGGAGTAGTGCTCGTTGAGCGCCTCCAGCGCCTCCATCTCGCTTCCGTCGAGCTCGAAGTCGAAGACGCGGAGGTTCTCCTCGCGGTGCTCCGGCTTCGCAGCCTTGGGGACGGGTGCCGCGCCCGACTGGATCGACCAGCGAAGCAGAACCTGGGCAGGAGTCTTCCCGTGATGCTCGGCGATCGCTGCGACCTCCTCGTCGTCGAGCCGCTCCTGGCGGGTCAGCGGGCTATAGGCCTGGATCGCGATGCCGCTGCGCTTCGCGTGCTCAATCACCTCATCGCTGTGCCCGAACGGGCTCCACTCGATCTGATTGACGGCCGGGGTCTCGCCGCTCACCTCGATCAGGCGGTCCACCTGTTCCGGCGAGTAGTTGCTCACCCCGATCTCGCGAGTGAGGCCTTCGCGGCGTGCCTCGATCAGTCCGTCCCAGAGTACCTCGCCGGCACCTTCCGGCGGTGGCCTATGGATCAGGCAGAGGTCGAGGCGATCGACGCCGAGCTGCTCGACCCTCTCCCGCGTCGCGGCATGCGCGTCCTCGTCCTCCTCGACCTTGCTGACCAGGAAGACGTCGTCGCGGTCGACCTCGCAGGCGCGAAGCCCCTCACCGATCTGCTCCTGATTCGCATAGTCGACGGCGGTGTCGATCAGCCGGTAGCCGAGCTCCAGCCCATGCTTCGTCCCCTCGACGGCATCCTCGCCGGTGAGCTGCCAGGTGCCAAGGCCCAGAACCGGCATCTCCACCCCGCTCGCCAGTTCAACGGTGGGGGGCTCGTGAGTGTGGCGTGTCATCGGTCCCCATTTACCCGCGCGGGCCGCAGTTAGGCAGCCTCGACCACGGGTACCCGATTGGTGAAAGCGAGTGAGGAGGTGGGCTCATGGCCACCACCAAGCAACGCCAGGCAGCAAGGCGGAACGTGCGGAAGGCTCGCTCCGCCGCGACGCGCAAGCGGACGATCGCCCATCTGCCCAAGTCCACGCGCTCGGACCTGGGCAAGCAGGCGGCCAAGGGCCGCCAGCGAGGTGGGCAGGCCGGACGCCGGCTGGAGGACCGCAATCGCCAGCAGCTCTACGAGATCGCCCAGAGGGAGGACATCCCGGGGCGCTCGCGGATGGGCAAGTGGGACCTGATCGACGCGATCCGCAAGAGGCGGTGAGCGACGGACTTCAGACACTCGAGCGCGCCTCGAGCGCGGTGGCGATCCCCATCGAGGGCGCCGAGCTCGCGGCGACCCTCGCCGTGCCCGAGCAGGCGAGCGGCATCGTCGTCTTCGCGCACGGCAGCGGTAGCGGCCGGCACAGCCCCCGCAACCGCTACGTCGCCGAGCAGCTCGTGCGCGCCGGCTTCGGAGTGCTGCTGCTCGATTTGCTCACTCCGACCGAGGAGCGCTATGACCAGGAGACCGCCGATCTGCGCTTCGACATCGACCGGCTCGCCACTCGGCTGGTCGTCGCGATCGACTGGCTGGCCGGAGAGGAACGGGTGGCGGCGCTCCCGGTTGGCCTGTTCGGGGCGAGCACCGGGGCCGCCGCGGCGCTGATCGGAGCAGTGGCGCGACCGCAACGCGTCGGCGCCGTGGTCTCGCGGGGAGGCCGTCCCGACCTGGCCAAGGAGGCTCTCGAGAAGGTCACTGCGCCGACCCTGTTGATCGTCGGCGAGCGGGACCCCCAGGTTCTCGATCTGAACACCGACGCCGCCGAGCGCATGCCGAGCCCGCCGACGATCGAGATCGTGGCCCGGGCCGGGCACCTGTTCGAGGAGGAGGGGGCGCTCGAGCGGGTGGCCGAGCTCGCCGCCGAGTGGTTCAGTGTCCACCTGTCCGCGGCGTCTCCCTGACCACCTCGCGCGGGCGCTTGTCGTCCCGGAGGCCCAGATAGCGCGGGTGACGCAGGCGACCGTCCCGCGTCCATTCGCTGAAGGCGAACTGCCCGACGAGCCGCGGCTCGATCCAGTGGGTCCCCTTCGGGACCGGATGGACGTCGGCGAACGCTGGCTCGTCCCGCCCCAGCTTGCGCATCCGCGCGCCGAGGCGCGAGAGGGTCCGCTGGTCGAAGCCCGTCCCGACCTTACCTGCGTAGCGGAGGGTGCCGTCCTCGTAGTAGCCGACGAGCAGGGCGCCGAAGTCGGTGCGCTTGCCCTGGGGCGAGGTGAAGCCACCGATTACCAGCTCCTGCTCGTGTGAACACTTGAGCTTCCGCCAGTCGGTGGAGCGCGACCGTCGGTAGGGCGCGTCGGCCCGCTTCGCGATCAGGCCCTCGAGGCCGCGCCGGCAGGCATCCCGGAAGAGGGCCTCGCCGTCGCGGTTGCGGTGCGAGAGGAACCTGACCGGCCCGTGGAAGGAGAGCGCCTTGCGGAGCAGGCTCTTCCGCACCCGGAGCGGGAGGGCGGTGGCGTCGTGGCCGTCCAGGTGGACGAGGTCGAATAGGTAGAGGTAGACCGCGATCCCCGTCCGCCGGGCGCGCTCGGGATCAGCGATCTGCATCCGGCCCTGCAGCCGGGAGAAGCTGGTGATGCGGCCCTGGAACGCGACTATCTCGCCGTCGACCACGAAGTCCGGGCAGGCGTCGTGCTCAAGCGCCTCGACCAGCTCCGGGTAGGAGTTGTTGAGGCGCTTGTCGGTACGGGACATCAGCCTCACGGCGTTTGGAGTCCGGAAGGCGAGGCAGCGAACCCCGTCCAGCTTGCGCTCGAAGATCCAATCCGGATCCGAGAAGGGGCGGTCGTGAAGCACCGCCTTCATCGGCTCGAGCCGCTCCGGCTGCCGGCGGCGGCGCAGGAGGGCGAGCTCCTCGTCGCTGAGCTGATCGAGCACCGAGCTCACACGCCGGTGTCGTTCATCAGAACGAGCACGGGACCGAGGCATCGGTGCTCGCCGGTTGGCGAAGCCGGACTCAGCCGCCGGCCGCGGCGTCGGCCCGGTCGGTCATCGCCTCGACGCCCTCCTGGGCGGCGCAGTGGGCACAGCAGAACATCCGCCCGTCCGCCTCGTGGCCGTGTCCGATCAGGGCGATGCCGCAGTGCTCACACCGAGGCGCCAGCGCGTGGATCGCGCATTCGAATGAATCGAACATGTGCGCGTCTCCATCGCGAATCACCTCGATCGACTTGTCGTAGTCGTTGCCGCATACCTCGCAGACAGCCATGGGACTCTCCTCCTGATTGCAGGTCCTCGGCCAGCCGCTACCCGCGAAATTCGCCTCTCAACCCGCCTGCGCCGGGATGCGAGCTTCCCGCCGCTGAGCCCGCACTAGGCTCCCCGCCATGTCGCTTCGCGGGATCATCCTCCGGCTGGCACCCGCTGAGATAGCGGCCCGGATGGAGGCCGAGTCACGCGAGTGGATGATGCGGTGTCCCAACTGCGGAGCCGAGCGGTCGATCTGGGAGCTCGGCGGGATTCGCTACAAGGCGCGAGGTCGGCCCAAGAGGAGGACGACCTGTTGGCAGTGCGGACGCAGGGGCTGGTTCGAGGTCTATCGGGACCGAGGCTCGGCCACCCCTTGATACAGCCGGGCGGAGCCGGGCTGCCGATTGCTCGTTAGTATCGGCGGGAACCCGACATCCAGGGAGGAGGAGGAAGAAGATGGGGCTTCAGGACTGCAAGGTCGGCGTAACCGTGCCGGTCACCGACATGGAAACGGCGAAGGAGTTTTACGAGGGCAAGCTCGGACTGGCGGGAGGCACGCAACAGGGGGACGGCGGAGTCACCTATCAGTTCGCCGAAGGAACAACGCTGCACGTCTATCCCTCGCCCGACAACGCCGGGAAGTCCGGCGCGACGATCGCCGCGTTCGAGACCGACGACGTGGAGGGCACGGTCAACGAGCTCTCCTCCAAGGGAGTCGAATTCGAGCAGTACGACATGGATCAGATCAAGACCAACGAGCTGGGAGTCGCCGAGGTCGGCGACGCCAAGGTCGCCTGGTTCAAGGATCCCGACGGGAACATTCTCGGAGTCGCCACTACGTAGCCGTCTCTCGTGGTCCCCCTCCCGGAACCAATCCGGGAGTGCTGATCAGCGCTGCTGCCAGACGAGGCTCTGGCTGGCTCCAACCGTTGCACGCAGAGCCGAGGCGGGAAACCGCTTTTTCCCCTTCTTCCGCTGTTTCTTTGACTGCCGGAGCGTGGTGAGGAACACCGCGCCCTTAGTGACCTGGAGCGTCTTGACCGTCACCCAGCCTGCCCCCCGCTGTCGCTGAATGAGCAGCGTGCCCCCCTCGGGAGTCTTGCCCCACGCGCGCACCCTTCGCTTGTCGATCCGCTCGGTGACGAAGGGGAAGCGGAACGCTGTCAGCGAGGGCTTGGCCTGGCCGTCGATGAAGTAGACCCCGGCCTGCAGTCCCGCATGCACGTCCGGGCGCGCCGTCGTGTCGCCGACCTGGAAGTTGATCGCCACGCTCGCGCCGGCCTTCCAGAACAGATAGAGCGACTGCTCGATCCAAGCCGCCTGAACTGGGAGCGGGGCTCCCACGGGATTCGGCGGGTTGCTGTCCCACCAATACTCCGTCACCCAAACCGGGTGAGTGCCCGGCAGGGTGGTGCCGGCCTGCTCAGCGCCGCGCAGCACGCTCACCAGCCGGCCGAGATCCGGTGTGGAGACGTCGTACCGGTTGGGGCCGGACTTCAACGGCCCGCCGCCGGTGTTGTCGATCGCGTGGTGAGCGAAGACGTCGAACAGCGCCGGGGCGGAGCAGCCCTCCGTCCTGACGTACGTGACGACGCGCCGCACCTTCCACTTCCGCTTCTTCTTCGCCTTCTTCTTGCTCTTCACCGGAATCTTGCGCTCCACCGGATGCACACAGAGCACCTGCTGCCAGAACTGCACGGGGTAAACCCGCTGGGTCGGCCCATAGGTACCCGCCGGATACGGGCCACCGGGCGGATCCCCATACGGGTCGGTGCCGGCCACGACCACCAGCACTTGCGGGTTGACCTGCTTGATGGCCCTGTAGGAGGCGTTCAGCATCTGCCGGTAGTAGTCGGGGCTGAGAGCCGTCGTCCCCTGGAATTGCGGGTTCAGCCAGTCTGAGCTGTTGGCCTCGTCCCAGACCTCGAGCGCCTGCACGGCTGGCAGCCGCGGCGCCGAGCCGGCGGGGTTGAAGCGGCCCGAGTAGCGAGCGGCGACCGCCCTTAGGAAGTTGGCGAGATCGGTGGGATTCGGCTTCCAGGTTTGCGGGGCTACAGACGCAGGCCGCCCCGGTCCCTGCGCCCAGGCCGGGGCGTGGTTCACCGTCAACAGGACCTGGAGGCCACGCGCTTCGGCATCGCGGACCGGCCCGTCGATCGCGGAGAAGTTGTAGGAGGCACTGCCTGGGTTCGTGGGGTCGGATGGCCGCTGAGCCCCCACGATCGCCGGCCACTCGACGGCCAGCCGCACCATCCCAGCCCCAGTAGCGACGGTACGGTCCATCCAGGCTGCCCGCTCGGAGGCGTTGTTCGACTGGATGTGAAAGGGGTCCGAGAAGCCGGTCACGAGGCCCTGCTGCGCGGGAGCGGCGGTGGGAAGGGCCAGCAGGGCGAGCAGTCCAAGCGCGAGGATCAGGGCGACCCGAGCGAGCCTGCCCCGTCCGAATGTTTGAAGTGTCCGGTCTGCGTACAAGCGTCCCTGCCCGTCGAGTGCGTCCAACCCCCAGCGGCGAAGCGGGAATTGATAGCGGATCGATCGGATCCGTGAGTTAAGGGGTTTGGGCCGCGACGCGTTCGTCTCCCAAACGAGCGGTCGTTAGGCGGCAAATGGCGACATGGGCTCGCCGATCAGGAGAGGCCTTGAACCGCGACAAGGTCATCGATGATCGCGAGGTCCTCGGCGTCCGCGGTTAGCAGCGGCACTCCTTCGACGTTCGCGGTCGCTGCGATCGCTATGCGGAACTCGCGCGGCGGAGCAGCGACTTGGCGGCAGCCCTATTCAGCGTCGCGGTTTCGTTCTTCGCGCTTGCGGCCGTCTTCCTCTTCCTCGGAGAGTTCGGCTGGCTATGGAAGATCCCCGACTCGCCACCGGTGTACTGGACCGGTGGGCTGTTGGGCGCCCTCTTTGTGGGTGTGTCGCTGGTTACGGTACGTGTGCTGGGAGCGGGTGCACTGACTGCCGCTCTCATCAGCGCTCAGCTCATCGTCGCCGCCGTTTTGGACCAGCTCGGCGCATTCGGTCTCGATCGAGTCTCCTTTTCCGGCGTACGGATCGTTGCTGTTGCGGCCCTCATCTTGGGTACCGTCCTTATGACCGTCCGGATCTAGCCATGAGGCACTAGGTCCGATTCACATCGCGACAAGCTCGAGGGGTGCGTGTGGCTGAACCGGCTAAAGGTGAACCAGCCGCTGAGCTGGCGCAGCACCCCAGACCGAGAGTGCCGTGGCACCCGCATTTTTCCATAGCCCTTTACCGCTCTTCATCGGCCTGGTACCGGCGAGTAGGATTCCGCTACGTGAATCGACGGCTTCGACTCTGGTGGTCAAAGCATCCGGCTAGCGCTCGGGAGCCGAGATCGTGGCGCCAACGGGTTCACCGTATCGATGCCTACCCTCCGCCGACTAGCGCAGGCCTTCCCTGGACTCCTGGCCAGATACGCGCGATGGACCGTCAAAGGAAGCTACGACGAAGAACGTAGGCCGCCATGACGCTCCGCCGGTTCGGCCTCGGACTAGGGTTCGGAGTTGGCGGGCTGTTGATCAAGCCGAGTCCGAGGCCGAGCTCGACCGCCTGGCGGCGCCGATCGGGCTCGATCTCGGGGCGACCAGCCCCGAGGAGACCGCGCTCTCGATCCTCGCCGAGGCGGTGGCGGTGCGAAACGGCCACGAGGGCGGGCGGCTGAGCGCGGCCGCCGGCCGGATCCACGAGGTCGGCGCTTGATCGGCGGCCTCGTCCTCGCCGCCGGCGAGGGCAGGCGCTTCGGGGGCGCCAAGCTCGCCGTCAAGCTTGAGGGCCGGGCCCTGCTCGATCACGCGGTCGAGGCGAT
>JBKOYL010000043.1:0-17275 GCA_046725395.1 Actinomycetota bacterium
TGGCGGCCGCGAAGGACGGTGACTTCGAGAAGCTCGAGTCGTTCCTCGCCGAGGACGTTGCCCTGCATGGCGACGGCGGCGGACTCGTTCCGGCGATCAAGCAGCCGGTGTTCGGCCGCGCCAGGGTCGCCCAGATGCTCGGCAACTGGATGCGGCTCGCCTTCGAGAAGGTCGGCGGCGTCGAGTTGCGGTCCGCCGAGATCAACGGGCAGCCCGGCGCCGAGTTCATCGACGCCGACGGGAAGCTGCTCGGCGTGATGTCGCTGGACATCGCCGACGGCCGGATCCAGACGATCCGCTCGATCGTCAATCCCGAGAAGCTCGGCCATCTCGGACCCGTCGCGGACGCGAACGAGCTGCTCAGGCGGATCCGCGAGTCGCGCTGACGGAGCTCAGCGCGCGAGCCAGGCCAGGACCTCGCCCGCGTTCCGATCGGGCGGGAAGACCGGGTAGAAGACCTTGACGATCTCGCCGCCGCGGATCACGAGGGTGACCCGCTTGTAAAGGGTCATCCCGGCGACCCCGAATGTCGGGAGGCCCAGAGCCTCGGCGAGCTTCAGGCCGGAGTCGCTGAGGACGGGGAACTGCAGATGAACCCGCTCCGCGAACTCCCGCTGGTCCTCGGTCGACTGGGCGCTGAGGCCGGCCACGCGGACGCCGCGATCCGCGAATTCTCCGTGCAGGTCGCGAAAGGCGCAGCTTTGTGGCGTGCAGCCCCGGGCCCCGGGGATCAGGTCCCAGCCCGGCGGGAGCGGCTCCCCGGGCTTGCCGGTGCGCGGATAGATGAAGAGGACGGCGGTTCCCTCGGCGCCGAAATCGCTCAGGTTGAGCCGATCGCCGGCGGTGGCCGGCAGCTCGAGATCCGGCAGCCGCCTGCCCTCGAGGCCGTCGCAGGCCCCGTCGTCCTCGGGGACAGGGAGGTCGTCCGGCAGCGTGTAGACGTCGTGGTCGGGCACTCGTCACTAAACGGGTTGCCGCTCGGCTTCGCCTCGCGTCACCCTTGAATCTCGCGCGGCGCGCCCGCGATCACGTTGACGAAGTTCTCGAGGTGCTTCGTCGTCCAGCACTCGAAGGCGCCGTCGCAGTACGGCTCGTAGGCCGCCATCACCGAGTCGCCGTAGTTCCAGTACAGCTTCGGCTCCGGGTTGAGCCAGAAGGTGCGGCCGGCGTGCTCGGCGATCGCGCCGAATGTGGCTGCGTGGGGCTCGCGTCCGTTGGTGCGCGCGTCACCGAGCACGATCACGGTGGAGCGCGGCCCGAGCTCCTCGGCGATCTCCTCGCCGAACTCGAGCCAGACGCGACCGTAGTCTGTGTATCCCGAGACGTCGGCGACGCCCCCCTCGGAGGAGACTCGCTCGGAGATCCTTCGGAAGTCGCGCTCGTGCTCGAAGATGTCGGTCACCTCGCTGATCCGCTCGATGAAGACGAAGCTGCGTAGCTTGCGGAACGAATCGTGCAGCGCGTGCAGCACGGAGAGGAAGAAGACGCTCGCGGAGCTGACCGAGGTGGAGACGTCGCAGAGCACGTAGATCTCGGGACGCCGCGGTCGCTTGGGTCGGTAGCGCAGCCGCAGCGGAACTCCGCCGGTCTCGAGCGAGGCGCGCATCGTCCGCCGGACATCGACCTGCCGCCCGCGGCTGCGCCCGCGCTGCTCGTGCCCGAGGGTGGCGATGCGGCGCTTGAGCTGGGCGACGGCGCGGTGGACGGCGGCCAGGTCCTGCGCGGGGCTGGTCGGAAGGGTCCGGTCGAGCTCGGCGAGGGGGCGCGAGGGCGGGAGCTTGCCGGTGCGCTCGATCGTCGCCCGCTCCAGCTCGCGGCGGAGGTAGCGCTCGAACTGCCGGACGTTCTCGGGGTCGAGGGTCTCGGTCCCACCTTCATCCCGGCGGCGTCCCGCCTGCAGGCCGAGCGCCCGGCGGATCCGCTGCACGTCGACGCCGATCACCCCTGAGCGCTCTCCGCGCCGGCCGAAGGCGGTCATCGCCAGGCGCGCCAGGTCGCGCATCTCGCCGTCGTTCCCCTCGGTGATCGCGCGCCGGATCGCCTCCCGCAGCTCGTCGAGGTCGATCCGGTCGCCCGCCCCCTCGAAGCGCTCGTCCTCGATCCCTCGCTCCAGCGCCTCCGTCTCCGCGGCGCGGAAGAAGTGGCGGTCGAAGAGCAGCTCGAAGATCCTGCGGTCCTCCTGGGACTTGGCGATGGTTGCGGCGAGGGACTCGCGGAAGTCGCGCTGGTCGGTCCAGCTCACCTGATCGAGCGCGGCGAAGGCATCGAGGATCTCGGAGGTGCCGACGGCGACCCCCTCCGAGCGGAGGTCGTCGAAGAAGGCGAGCAGGCTGCCCGCGGTGGTGCTCACGCTCAGCCTCCGGCTGAACCGGGCTGAATGATCCCGCCCGGGACCCCATCGCCCTGGAGCTTGACCGAGACGCGCTCGGCGACCAGGTCGATGTCAGAGCGGTGTTTGACGAGGATGCTCATCGACTGCTCGAAGGTCGTGCGGTCGATGTCGTCGGCGCCGATCAGCAGCAGCGTGCGCGCCCAGTCGATCGACTCCGCGATCGAGGGCGGCTTCTTCAGATCGAGCTGGCGGACGACATGGACGATCTCGACCAGCCGCCGGGCGAGCGACTCGTCCAACTCCGGGGCGTGCAGATGGACGATCTCGAGCTCGCGCTCAACCGAGGGATAGTCGAGCCAGAGGTACAGGCAGCGGCGCTTGAGCGCCTCGGTCAGCTCACGGGAGTTGTTCGAGGTGAGCACGACTATCGGCCGCGTAGTCGCCTCGATCACCCCGAGCTCGGGGATCGAGATCTGGAAGTCCGAGAGCACCTCCAGAAGCATCGCCTCGAACTCCTGATCCGTCTTGTCGATCTCGTCGATCAGCAGGACGACCGCGTCGTCGGCGCTGATCGCCTCGAGCAGGGGCCTGGTGAATAGGAAGTCCTCGCTGAAGATGTCGCCCCGCGTTCTCTCCCAGGAGCCTTCCGTCGCTTCGGCCTCACCAGAGGCCTCGGCCTGGATCCGCAGTAGCTGCTTGCGGTAGTTCCACTCGTACAGCGCCTTCGCTTCGTCCAGCCCCTCGTAGCACTGCAGGCGAACCAGCCGGCGGCCTGTCGAGCGGGAGAGCGCCTTGGCCAGCTCGGTCTTGCCGACGCCGGCCGGGCCCTCGACCAAGACCGGCTTGGCGAGCCGCTGGGCGAGAAAGGAGACGAGTGCGGCCGGTTCGTCGGCCAGGTACCCGACCTGGCCGAGCCCTTCACGGACCTGGGCGACTGACTGGGGCTGAGGCTCCGGCATCTGGGGGATGATAGATAGCGCCTCATGCTCGCCATCGCCCTGCCCGACTCGCTCGGCCCGTACGCCGTGCTGCTCGCCATCGGATTCGCGGTCGGCTGGTACGGGCACGGCGCCCGCAACAACTGGATCGTCGCCTTCGGGATCGCCGTGATCCTGGCGGCGATCGGCCTGCTTCAGCTCGCGATAGCCACCCACGACGGGCGGGCACCGACGGGGTTTTGATGGTGTGTGTTCACGAGGGTGGCTTCTGAGCGATGGGCGCGCTCGACGACCTCGACCTCACGCTGAAGCTATCCCGGGAGGAGGAGGCCGAGCGGCTCGAGCGTGCCTGGTCACGCCTGACGCAGCTCCGGCTCACCCTCGGCGGGCTGATCGGGAGTGGCGAGCTCGGCCCGCCGGTGTGCGCGATCTTCGAGGGGGAGGACGCCTCGGGGAAGGGAGGCGCGATCAAGCGTCTCGTGGCGCAGCTCGACCCTCGCCACGTCCGCGTGGTGCAGTTCGCCGCGCCGACCCACGACGAGAAGCGCCACCACTTCCTCTGGCGCTTCTGGCCTTCGCTGCCCGGCTGGGGAGGGATGGCGGTCTTCGACCGCTCCTGGTACGGCCGGGTACTGGTCGAGAGGGTGGAGGGGTTGGCGACCCGGGAGCAGTGGCTGGGCGCCTACGACGAGATCAACGGCTTCGAGCGCACGCTCGCTGACGAGGGGATGATCCTGATCAAGTTCTGGCTGCACATCTCGGGCGACGAGCAGCTCAAGCGCTTCAAGCGCCGCGAGAAGGATCCGCTCAAGGCTTGGAAGCTGACCGATGAGGACTGGCGCAACCGGGAGAAGCGCGACGAGTACAAGCAGGCGGTAGAGGACATGGTCGCGCGGACCAGCGTCGAGCCGCACGCCCGCTGGCAACTGATCCCCGCCGAGTCGAAGCGGTACGCCAGGGTCGCCGTGATCGAGACGGTGATCGAGGAGATCGAGGCGGGCATGCGCCGGCACGGGATGGAGCCGCCGGCGCCGATCGAGGAATGATCGCCGACCTCACAGCCCCGCACTCGCCGTCGTTTACCTGAGGGATGTCCGAGCTCTTCTCGCTACTGCCCGCCGGCGGACCGTTCGGCGGCATCGATGACGACCGGCAGATCTACGCCTTCCTGATCGGAGTGTGGGAGATGGACTCGACCTGGTATCTCGCGGAGGGCGAGACCCGCAGGGCGAAGGGAGAGTGGCGCTCCGAGTGGATCCTCGGCGGCCGCGGTGTGATCGATCTGCTGTTCGCCAAGAGTGTCCCCGCCGATCAGTTCGGCACCACGCTGCGCTGCTACGACGCCTCCATCGATGCCTGGCGCGTGGTTTGGATGCAGCCGGGCGGCCGCGAGTTCGTCTCACTCATCGGACGCAGGCTGGGAGACGAGATCGTCCAGGAGGGCGCGACGCTCGACGGCTCGTCGCTTCAGCGCTGGACCTTCTCCGAGATCACCGCAGGCGCCTTCCACTGGCGAGCCGAGAGCTCCAGCGACGAGGGCAAGACCTGGCGCCTCGACCAGGAGATGCGCGGGCAGAGAGCCAACTGAACCGGTCTCCTAATTGGATCGCTCCAGATTGCTGTTGCATATCAACAGCTAGATGGATCAGTCAGGGGCCCGAGGGCGCTTCGCCTTCTCGCGCGGGCGCATCCGCAGGCCGGCCATGATGATGATCGCCGCCCCTGCGAGCGCGACGAAGATCGCGTAGTGCAGGTCGTAGGGCTCGTCGTGGCCGGCGAGGGTGAAGCGGGGTCGGTCGGCGATCCGGTAGAGGATGACCAGCACCGCCCAGCAGCCGGGAACGACGAACAGGGCCCATTCCCGAAGCGGGCGAGGCGGCACGTAGCCGCCGCCACACTGGAGCGCGAGGAAGACGGTGGCGGCGGCGATCAGCACCAAGGCCCCCTCCGCCCAGCCGAAGGCGCCGAAGCCGGTCTGCACGAGCTCGTCGGAGATCGGCGACTCGTACCAGGGCAGGAAGAGGCTGCCGACCATCACCCCGGCGCCGATCACCGCGATGCGCTCGTTTCCGCCCAGGCCCCGCAGGTCGCGGATCAGCTGGCGCAGCGGCGAAAACCGATCAGTCGAGCGGCTCGCGGCCACCGTAGCCCGCGTCCAGGTCGTGCCAGTAGCCGACGTCCCCCTCACCCAGCTCCCAGCAGAGATAGACCTCGCGACCGTCGAGCACCGCGGGGAAGTCGACCAGCCCGCGGTCGATATCCCGCAGCACGATTCCCGCCTGCTCGATCGTCTCCAACAGGCGCCGCACTTTCAGGAAGCCGACCCCGACATTACGTCCCTCCTCGCCGCCGCCGTTCGCTGGGGCGGCCTCGGCGAGCGCCTCGTGTGCCTCGGTGTCGGTGAGCTGATCCTTGGCGTCGCGGAGCTGATCGAGCATGTCCGTGAGCTGGGGCAGCAGCGCGTTCGCCTCCGCCCTGGTGAAGTGGCGCTCGTGGACGAGCTCGATTCCCTCGTCGCTCACGCGCCGGCGGTGGCCGTTTGTTCGGCGGCGGTGTTTGTGGCCGCCGTTGATGTCAGCCGCTCGCGCAGCATCGCCGCGTCCGCCTCGCCGATTGTTCGCAGCTGCCCCTGGAAGGCGAGGTGCCAGTGCTCCGGCGGCCACTTGCGCACGTGCTCGAGCTCGGTGGCGAGCTCCTCGGCCGGGACGAAGTCGCTCTCCGGGAGGATCAGCACGGGCTCCGCCTCCACGCGCCAGGGGTAGGCCTCGTTCTTCTTGCCCGCCGGCCAGATCGGCGTGCGGTCCTCGAACATCTCGGACTTCACCTTGGCGAGGCCGGCGAACGCCTGGACGCGGGTGACGTAGAAGAAGATCTCGTCGCCCGCCTCGAACTCCTCGGCCTGCCTCTGCCGGCGCTCCTTGAAGCCGATCACATCGAAGCCGCGCCGCACGTTGATCCTGAAGTTCTCCAGGGACCCGGTGAGGATCCAGCTCTTCGCTCCCTCGGCCACGGCGCGATTGTATGGCGAGCCGCGGGGCGGCTAAGCCTGGACGGCTTCGCGCGTCCGCGCCGCCAGAGCCGGCGCCCCGAGCCTCTCGTACTCCGCGGCGGCGTCGTCGAGCAGCTCGACAGCCGCCTCCGGATCGGTGTGGACCAGCAGGCGCCCGCGGATGGTGAGGCACCGGGCGGCGTCGAGGGGGCGGCCGAGCTCGAGCCACTTCGCGCGCGCCTGCTCCATGCGCTCGCGGGCCTCGCCCGAGTTCTCGGACGATGCGCCCGCGGCCTCAGCCATGGCGGCCTCGCCGACCGGATAGTGAAGCCGCCCGGCGAGCCGCTCGGCCTCCTCGGCGGCGGCGCGCGCCTGTTCGGCCCGCCCCGCCAGCGCGAGCACCACTGCACGGGCCGAGATCGCCTCCACCGACTGCGCGATCAAGCCGGCCCGCTCGCAGATGTCGAGCGCCCTGGAGAGCTCGGTCTCCGCTTCGGAGAGGTCGCCGCTCTCGCGCAGGGTGGTGGCCAGCCAGTGCAGCGCGGTGAAGGCGACCTCCGAGCGGCCGACCTGCTCGCCGAGCTCGTGCGCGCGCCGGAAGTAGGTCGCTGCTTCGTCCCAGTCGCCCTCGCGCCACGCCAGCACACCGCGCATCAGGTCGGGGAAGCAAAGCTTTCCGTGCAGGCCCTCGCGCTCCGCCAGCCGGGCGCTCTCCTCGGTGGCTCGCTTCACTTCCTCCCAGTCACCCGACTCGACAGCCAGTTGCCCGAGCGAGGCGTGCAGCTCCACCTGCGAGGGCAGATCGCCGACCTCCTGCGCGATCTCGAGTGCCTCGCGATAGGCCACAGCGGCACCGTCATAGTCGGCCTCGGAGACCTCGAGGTGGTAGCCGAGGGTGAGCAGCGCGCGCACCGCCTCGGCGCGGTCTGACTCGCGCGCGAGCGCCACCGAGCGCTCGAGGTTCTCCCGCGCCTTCTCGGTGTCGCCGATCCGGCCGAAGACGCGGCCGAAGATGCCATGGGCTCGGCTTGCGGCCCGGGCCTCACCCAAGCGCTCCGCCAGGCGGAGGGCCTTCTCCGACGCGTAGATGGCGAGCATGTTGTCGCCGGTGTGCATGTAGAGGGATGCCGCCTCCTCGTAGAGGCGAACCAGCTCGATGCAGGGCCGGCCGTCCTTGAGCAGGTCGATGCCGCGCTGGTAGTTGTCGATCGACGCGCGGCGGTCGCCCTTGTGCCAGAGCGCGGCGCCGATCTTGCGATGCAGGTCAGCGACTCGGGCCAGGTCCTCCTGCTCGCGGTGATAGGAGAGGCAGCGCTCCCAGA
The DNA here is from genome assembly GCA_046725395.1 of Actinomycetota bacterium. Taxonomy (GTDB): domain Bacteria; phylum Actinomycetota; class Thermoleophilia; order Solirubrobacterales; family 70-9; genus DASUPK01. The sequence continues at coordinate 7,582 of JBKOYL010000043.1, forward strand.
CCGCGACCGCGGAGTCGACTCGTCCCAGGCGCAGCGCCACGTCCCCCTGCTTCTCGCCGATCCGCGCCACGACCGCGTCGTCGAGAGATTCCGACAGCTCGATGGCGGCCGTGTAGCGGTCGAAGGCCTCGGCGTTCGAGTAGAGGGCGGCGGCGGCGTCACCGGCGGATTCGAGTGCCTCGAGCGCCTGAGCCTGGAGCTCGGCGAGCGCATCGGGGTCGAGCCCCGCCTCGGACCCGAGCGCGGCGGCGCGGGCGAAGTGCTCGGCGATCAGGCCGATGACGCCGTCGCTTCGCTCGCCGGCTCGCTCGCGAATGAACTCCGCGACCTCGACGTGCTTCCGGCAGCGCACCGACTTGGGGAGCATCGAGTAGGCCACGTCACGGATCAGGACGTGCTTGAACGCGTACTCCTGCTCACCGGCGAGCCGGCTGCCGGCAGTCGGGACGAGCAGGTCCTTCTCCTCGAGATTGGCGAGCGTGCGGCCGAGGTCGAGGCCCTCCTCGGTCGCGGTCGCCGCCAGCGCTCCCTCCCAAAACGTCTGACCGACCACGGAGGCGGACTGGAGCAGCCGGCGCTCGAGCCTCTCGAGGGAATCCAACCGGGCAGCGAGCAGGGACTGCACGGTGCGCGGCAGGGCCTCCGCCTCGACCGTTTCCTCCTCGAGTAGGCGGTTCACCATCTCCTCGGCGAACAGCGGATTGCCACCGGAGCGCTCGGCGATCTGAGGTACGAGGTCCCCGCCGCCGTCGCCCCGGAGGCGGCCCTGGGAGCCGCCGCTGGCTGCCGGCAGCAGGGCGCTGACCAGCTCGCGCGTCTCGCCCTCGGTGAGTGGCTGCAGGGAGATGGCGGTGGCGTTGCGGCGGCCGCCACCCCAGCCCGGACGGCGCTCGAGCAGCTCGTCTCGGGCCAGGCAGACGAGGAGCAGGGGTGCCCGGACCCAGCGAGTCAGGTGATCGATCAGGTCGAGCATGCCCTCATCCGCCCAGTGGATGTCGTCGATGGCGAGGACCAGCGGCCGCTGCCGGGCGATCGCCTCGACGACCGACCGCGCGGCGGAGAAGAGCGCCTCACGCATCCGCTGCGGGTCCGGCTCGACCTGCTGGACGTCCTCCGGGGCCTCGAGTCCCAGCGGTATCGCGATCAGCGCCGCGTTGCGATCGCCCGCGGACTCGTCACCGAGCTCCCGCATCAGGGTCGTGACGCCGTCGCGCAGTTTCTGCCAGGCCACCTCGGGGGCGTCGTTGTCACGGATGTCGAACTCGTCGTTGAGGATCTCCGCCAGCGCCCAGTAGGCGATGCCGGCGCCGTAGGGCGGACACTGCCCCCGCCGGATGGTGGGGGGATCGTCGGCCTCCGCCAGACTCGTCATCAACTCACGGAGCAGGCGGGACTTGCCGACCCCGGCCTGGCCGATGACTGTGACGAGATGCGGGCGGCCCTCGCGCTCGACCCGCTCCACCAGCGAGGAGAGCAGGCTGGCCTCCTCCTCGCGCCCGATCAGGGGGGTCTCCGCACGGCCGGGGCTGCGCCGCGGCTCCGAAAGGACGCCGGTCGCCTCCCAGGCGGGGACCGGTTCCACCTTGCCCTTCAGTGCCAGCGGCTCGAGCCGCTCGTACGCGATCGCCTCCCTGGTGGCTCGATACGTGGACTCGCCGACCGTGACGCTCTCGAGCCGCGCGGAATCCTGCAGCCGCGCGGCGACGTTGACCGGGTCGCCCATCACGGTGTAGCGGTCTCCGACGGCCCCCGCCATCACCTCGCCCGAGTTGATCCCCACCCGCAGTGAGAAGCCGACGGCGAACTTCTCGCCGCTCTGGCGATTCGCCTCGACCATCGCCTCCTGCATGGCGAGGCCGGCGCGCACGGCCCGCTCGGGGTCGTCCTCATGGGAGATCGGCGCGCCGAAGACGCCCATCACGTTGTCTCCGATGAACTTGTCGATCGTCCCGCCGAAGCGCTCGATCTCGTCGCCGAGCCGCCGCAGGGTGCGGTCGACCAGCCCCTTCACCGCCTCGGGGTCCATCCGTTCGGCGGCGGCCGTGTACCCCGACAGGTCGGCGAACAGAACCGTCGCCTGGCGCCGCTCCTCCGGCGGTGCCTTTGGCGCGGCGGGCTCGCCCGCGGCGGGCCCGGCCGAGCTCGAGAGGGCCGTCCCGCACTCGATGCAGAACTTGGCGCCCGCGGGATTCTCGGCTCCGCAAGTGGGGCAGAGCGGCGGCAGCGCCGCGCCGCAGGACATGCAGAAGCGCGCCCGCTCAGGGTTCTGAGCCGCGCAGCTCGGGCAGCTTCTCCCCTCCATCGAGCCCGAGGATAGGCGCCGCGAAGCGGGGTTGCCGCTAGGTGCCTTGCGCTACCCTGCGGCGCCGCTCGAGGGTGTAATGCGAGGGCGCGCCCAAGGGCGCGACCCGTTTGACGCGGGAGCGAGGAGCAACCCGTGCCGAAGGAGATCTAGATCAGCTTCTGTCGTATCAGCGTCGCCGCGCTGGCGCTCGCCACGGCGCTGCTGCTCGCCGCCTGCGGGGGCGGCAACGACGAGGATCCCCAGCAGGTCCTGGAGGAGACCTTCAGCAACCCGACGAGCATCCGCAGCGGCACCTTCGACCTCGACCTCAGGATCGAGACGTCGGGCGGCGAGAGCCCCGGCAAGCTCGAGGCGAAGCTGGGCGGGAAGTTCCAGAGTCGCGGCTCGGGACAGTTCCCGCTGTTCGACTTCGACGTCTCGCTGAGGGGCGAGGGCGGCGCGCAGAGCTTCTCGGGCACGGGCGGGCTCAGCTCGACCGGCGATCAGGCCTTCCTCAAGTTCCAGGGCACCGAGTACGCGGTCCCACGTGCCCTCTACGACGAGTTCGTCACCACCTACGCCCAGCTGCAGAGCCGGGGCCAGTCGAAGCAGGGCGCGGGCCTGCTCCAGTCACTCGGCATCGACGTCTCGAACTGGCTTACGGACCTCGAGAACGACGGTACCGAGGACGTCGAGGGGACGCAGACGATCCACATCTCGGGCAAGGCCGATGTCTCCCAGCTGGTCGCGGATCTGAAGAAGATCGCCCAGCGCGCCGGCGGCGCGGCCGGCGACGTCGATCCCGCCGAGTTCGACCAGCTCGAGGACACGATCAAGTCGGGGGACATCGACGTCAACTCGGGCGAGGACGACAAGCTGCTTCGGCGGTTGCAGCTCGACTTCGAGCTGAAGCCTCCGGAGGGCACTCCGGGATCCCCGGACTCGGTCACCTTCTTCCTGCAGCTGAACCTCGCCGACGTCAACGGACCCCAGACGATCCAGCCTCCGGCCAGCGCGGAGCCGTTGAAGAACCTCCTCGATCGCTATGGGATCGATCTCGGCAACCTCGGAAACGCGGTGCGCGGAGGCCTCGGCACCAGCGGCGCGCTTCCGGAGTCCGGTGGATCGACCACCGCCCCGAGCGCATCGGCGACGCAGCGTTACCAGGAGTGCCTGCAGCAGGCCTCCGGCGTCGCGGAGCTGCAGCAGTGCGCGAGTGTGCTCGGCCAGTAGCTCCGTAACCTGCCCGGCATGCCGGAGCCCACATCCGGGCCGCCAGCGAAGCGCCGGTGGCTCGGCCCCGACACCTGGCCCTATCTGCTCTCGCCGCTGATCCCCGCCGCCGTGCTGGTGGATCTCCTCGACGCCTCGGCGGTCGTGATCTTCTTCGTCTCCGCGGTGGCGCTGATCCCGCCGGCCGCGATGATGGGCCGGGCCACCGAGGAGCTCGCCGAGCGCTCCGGCAACGTGGTCGGGGGCCTGCTCAACGTCACCTTCGGCAACGCGCCCGAGCTGATCATCGCCCTGTTCGCGCTCGGCAAGGGCCTCCACGAGGTCGTCAAGGCATCGCTGATCGGCTCGATCCTCGGCAACGTCCTGCTGGTGATGGGCGCCGCCATGCTGGTCGGCGGGCTGAGCGGCCACCGCACCCGCGCCGTGCAGAAGTTCGGGCAGACCGCCGCCAGCGTTCAGTCGACGATGCTCCTGCTTGCCACCGCCGCGCTCGTCATGCCCGGCGTCTTCGCCCTTGTGCAGGGCGTGGGGCTCCCGCTTCCCGGCGACGAGCGCGTCGACTACGGCAGCGATATCGAGCGGCTCTCGTTCACCGTCGCCTGCGTCCTGATCCTCTCCTACGCGGCCGGACTGTTCTTCTCGCTGCGGACCCACGCGGCCCTCTTCAATCCACACGAGGAGGAGTCCACCATCGAGGGCCGTGGCTCGTGGAGCACTCGGCGCTCGGTGCTCGCCCTGGCGATCTCCGGCGCGCTCGTCGGCGTCCTCTCCGAGATCCTGGTTGGCTCGATCGAGGAGGCATCGCAGACGATCGGGCTCTCCGAGTTCTTCATCGGGGCGATCATCGTCGCGATCGTCGGGAACGCGGCGGAGCACTGGGTGGCGGTGCTGGTCGCCTACAAGAACAAGATGAGTCTGGCGGTCAACATCGCGATCGGCTCGAGCGCGCAGGTGGCGCTGTTCGTTGCGCCGGTGCTCGCGCTGGTCTCGTTCGTGCTCGGCCCGGCGCCGATGCCGCTCGTCTTCAACGGCCTGGAGCTCGCCGGCCTCGCCGTCGCCGCGATCATCGCCAACCAGGTGACCCAGGAGGGTGAGTCGACCTGGTACGAGGGGCTGCAGCTGCTGTTGGTGTACGCGGTGGTCGCGCTGGCCTTCGGCTACGCGTAGCGCGCGGCGGCTATGGACTTCGTCCTCCTGTTCACGAGCTTCGCCGTGATCCTCGCAGGGGCGCTGCTGTTCACGAATGCGGTCGAATGGATCGGCCATCGCCTGGGGATGGGAGAGGGCGCGGTGGGGAGCCTGCTCGCCGCCGTCGGGACGGCGATGCCCGAGACTCTGATCGCGATCGTCGCCCTGATCGAGGGGTCGAAGAGCGAGGACATCGCGGTCGGCGCGATCGTCGGCGCGCCCTTCCTGCTCGCGACGCTCGCGATGGGCCTGGTCGGCCTCTCCGCCTACCTATACCGGCGGCGGCGGCCGCAGGGGATCTTCCTGCGCGCCCACGTCCCAACCCTCGACCGCGACCTCGCCTTCTTCCTCGTGTTCTTCGCGCTCGGTCTGACGCTCGCGTTCGGCGCGCCGACGGAGCTGCAGATCCCCGCCGGGATCGCGTTCGTCGTCGCGTATCCAGCCTATGTCTGGCTCACCCTCGCCCACGGCGGCGAGGCGCAGCCGGAGGAGACCCTCAACCCCCTGATCATGGCGCGCGGGCCCGGGCGAGCCGTCGAGCCCAGCATCGGGACCGCCGCCCTTCAGTTCCTGGTCGGGCTCGGTGCGATGGTGGGCGGCGCGCACCTGTTCGTGGAGGAGCTGCTCGAAGTAGCCGGCGACCTCGGCGTCGAGGCGATCGTCCTCTCGCTGATCCTCGCGCCGCTGGCGACCGAGCTGCCGGAGAAGGTGAACAGCTTCTTCTGGGTGCGTGAGGGCAAGGACTCGCTGGCGCTGGGGAACATCACCGGCGCCATGGTCTTCCAGTCGACCATCCCGGTCGGCATCGGGCTGCTGTTCACCGACTGGGACCTCGGTGGCAGCGCCGCGGTCTCCGTCGGACTCGGACTTGCCGGCGGCGTGATCGCCTTTTGGGCACTCCGCCTCAGAGATCGCTTCGAGCTCCCGCCGGTGCTCGCCTGGATCGCGCTCTACGCGGCCTTCATCGTCGTCGTCGCCGTGTAGCGGGTTTCGCGCGGCGCTTCTCCGAGCTGTCAGCTGGGGACGTCGAGCGCCGTCCGGAGAGCGGGGAGATCGTCCGCGCCGAACACAATTCGATTCTGAGTGGCGACATACACGAGATCGAGGTTGACCCCAGCCCGGGCGATCTTGCGAGCCAGGTCCGCCAACACGCCGGGGCGGTCCTCGACATCGACCACGACCACCTCGCGCTCCCGCGTGACCGCGACGTGGGAGATCGCCAACGCATGCTTGGCGGCCTCGGCATGTGGGACAAGGATGTGCAGCTCGGCCCACTCGCCGGTCCCAACGCACGTGGCCGCTGCGATGTTCACGCCGGCGTCGCTGATCGCGGCCGCTACCCGAGCCAGTGCCCCAGGGGTGTTCTCGATGTCGATGACCAGGTCGACCGCCATTGTCCCGTGCGCGGTCAGCCTACTGGCGAGACGCCCGCGAGTCCCGGCTACGGCAGCTCGTAGTCGAGCGTGAGGGTGTGATTGCCCTCCTCGTCGGCGAGCATCGCGCCCTCGCCGGTGATCCCGGCGAGCTCGCCGGTGCCCGTGCCCGGAACTATCGTCCCGCTGTTGGTGACGCCGTCGGGGCCCATCAGCCCGGTGTGCTGGAAGACGAAGCTGCCTGGCTTTCCGGCGAGCGTCCCGGCGATCCGATCGTGGCCCACGTAGCCGCCGCCGCCCCCGGACTTGGCGATCAGCAGCTCCGCCGTGCCGCCGCCCTCGAGGTCACCCGTGAAGGTGCGCGAGATGTGGACCCGGGAGAGCTCTGCGCCCGCCTCCTCGCCGTAGGGCTCCTCGTCGTAGCGGTCGTTGGTGAAGGGGGCCGAGGCGTTCACGGCGCGCGACGCTACAGGCTCAAGCGGGCTCGAAGTCAAGCTCCCCGAGCGCCTCGAGGACGAACTCGTCGTGCGTCTTCGGTGAGACCTTCGGGAAGACCTTGGCGACCTTGCCGTGGGGATCGATCACGAAAGTCGACCGCTGCACCCCCATGTACGTCTTGCCGTACATCTTCTTCTCGCCCCAGACCCCATACAGCTCGGCGACCTCGTGGCTGTCGTCGGCGAGCAACTCGAAGTCGAGGGTGTACTTGTCGGCGAACTTCCTGATCGCGGCGACCGGGTCGGGGGAGACGCCGAGCACCTTCGCCCCGGCGCGCTCGTATTCGGCGCGGTGGTCGCGGATCCCGCACGCCTGGGTCGTGCAGCCGGGCGTGTCCGCCTTCGGGTAGAAGTAGAGGACGACCGGCTGCCCGCGGAGGTCGCTGAGCGTGACCTCGTTCCCGTCCTGGTCGGGAAGGGTGAAGTCGGGTGCGGGCGTCCCTGCCTCGATCATCGGATCTAGTCCTCGCGCCCGGGGTCCTGGCCGTTCTCGTCCCCGTCGAGCTCCTCGTCCCCCTGCTCGAGCGCCGTCTCCGAGAGCGATCCGCCCGAGCCCGCGTGATAGTGCGTCTGGAACTCCTGCAGCAGGCGGTCGCGATGCTCCTCGTCGATCGGCACCTCATCCGAGATCCTCACCCAGTCGGCGCCCTCGAACGACTCCATGTTGAAGACCTCCTGGTCGATCGAGGCGGAGTCGTCGACGACTACGACGACCTCGGTCTGCGGGTTGAAGTAGGTGCCCGGGACGTCGGCGAGCTCTTCGAGCTCCATAACCCGGCTCTCTGCGTCGCTGGCCTCCACGGGCCGAATCTTATTGGCCGAGGTTTTCCAGCTCGCGGAGCTGCCGCTCGATCTCCTTCTCGACGTCGAGCTCCTCCTTGCCCTGACGCTTTCGCCTCTCGTTCCGGGCCACGACCAGCTGGCGGATCTCCTCCCTCAGCGCCGGGTCGCCGCCGAGGCCCGGGCCGCCGCGCTCGGAGGCGAGCAGCTTCTCCACCTCGGCGCCGACGTCCAGAGCGTTGCCTCCCCTCGCCACGCCGCGATCGGAGCGCGCCTGCACCATCTGGCGGATCTCCTCCTCGCGGACCTCCGCCGAGACCGCGTGCACGGGCCCGCGCGAGCTCTGCGGGAAATCCTGCTCGAGGGCGAACTGGCCCTTGCCGATCTTCTGCAGCGCGTTGCCGGCGCCCAGCGCGAAGACGAGCGCCCCCAGCGGCAGAGCCACGAGCACGACCAGGATGAGGATCGTGCCGACCTGGAACGAGGCGAGAAGCATGGCTTAGAGGTTAGATGCGCTCGCGCGCCAGGCATAGCGGCGCATACGCGCCAGCCGATCGGGTATCCTGGCAGGACTGGCTGACTGACCAGTCAATCAGTCCGAAGACTTCACAGATACGGTCGCGCCCAGGCGCGCCCTCGCACCCGAAGGAGCAGCTATCCGTGGTTGACCTCACCCTCACCGACGAGCAGAAGGACCTCCGCGAGCTCGCGCACAGCTTCGCCGAGAAGGACATCCGCAAGGTCGCCTGGGACTACGACAAGGACGGCACCTGGCCCCAGAACATCATCGACAAGGCCTGGGAAATCGGCCTGATGAACACCCACGTCGCCGAGGAGTACGGCGGTCCCGGCCTCGACTACCTCTCCGGCTGTCTGATCGAGGAGGAGATGGGCTGGGGCTGCTCCGGCATCGGCACCTCGCTGATGGCCAACGGACTCGCCTCCGCCCCCGTCTCGATCGGCGGATCCGAGGAGGTCAAGAAGAAGTATCTCGGCATGCTCACCGATGAGCCCAAGCTCGCGTCCTTCTGCCTGACCGAGCCGGACGCCGGCTCCGACGTCTCCGGCATGAAGACCACCGCGACGAAGAGGGGCGACAAGTACGTCATCAACGGCTCAAAGTGCTTCATCACCAACGGCGGCTACGCCGACTGGTACACGGTCTACGCCAAGACCGACAAGGATGCCGGGCACCGCGGCATCTCGGCTTTCGTCGTCCCCCGCGACGACACCGTCACGGTCGACAAGAAGGAGGACAAGCTCGGGCAGCGCGCCTCCAACACGGCGACCATCACCTTCAACGAGACGGAGATCCCCGCCGAGAACCTGCTCGGCGAGGAGAACCACGGGTTCAAGCTGGCGATGATGACCCTGGACCGCACCCGTCCGGGCGTCGCCGCGATGGCCGTCGGCATCGCCAAAGCCGCGCTCGAGTTCGCCGCCGACTACTCCAAGGAGCGCGTCCAGTTCGGCGTCCCGATCGCCATGCACCAGGCGGTCGCCTTCATGATCGCCGACATGGCCACCAAGGTCGAGGCCGCGCGCCTGCTGGTCTGGAACTCGGCGGTGCTGCTCGACCAGGGCAAGCGAAACACGCTCGCCGCCTCGCACGCGAAGCGGTTCGCCGCGGACTCCGCGATGGAGGTCACCACCGACGCCGTGCAGGTCTACGGCGGCTACGGCTTCATCAAGGAGTACCCGGTCGAGAAGCTGATGCGCGACGCGAAGATCATGCAGCTGTACGAGGGGACCTCGCAGATCCAGCGCCTGGTGATCGCCAAGGAGCTCCTCATGGGCCGCCAGGCCGACGAGGAGACTCCCGAGGCGAAGGCGCTCCGCGAGAAGGCTGCAGCCGAGAACGGCAAGGCCGAGGCCGCCGAAGCGGAGAAGGAGCCCGCCACGGCGTAGGCACCCGCCACCTGGTGAGCTGCTTCCGAGCGCCCCGGCCGCCCCGGGGCGCTCGCATTTCGACCTAGACTCGGCGGATGGAGGCGGGCGAGCAGATAGTGATGCTCAGCGACCGGCTCGAGGGCTGGCTGCGCACCGACCAGCCGAAGACTCTCGGCAGCCTGGTCGAGCTCTTTCAAGAAAGGAGCTTCGCCGTCCTCTTCGTGCTCCTGCTTGCGGTGTCCGCGCTGCCGCTTCCCACGGGCGGGGTCACGCACGTCTTCGAGCTGATCGCGATGTTTCTCGCCCTACAGCTGATCGTCGGCCGACGCACGGTTTGGCTGCCGGAGCGTTTGCGGCAGCGCGAACTCGGACCGGCGACACAGAAGCGGTTCCGAGAGACCCTGCTGAGGCGCATCCACTGGCTGGAGAGCCACTCTCGCCCCCGCCTC
>JBKOYL010000062.1:0-13808 GCA_046725395.1 Actinomycetota bacterium
TTGGTGACCGTCGCCGATCTGCTGGTCGCTCTGGCCGGGGTGATGCTGGTCCTGCCGGCCGTCGTCGTCTGGGCCGAGGAGGGGTTCTCGATGCCCGCCAGGAGCCGCCCGGCGCCGCTCGCCCCCGGGCAGACCGCCCCATAGGCGACGATCTGAGGCGTGGAGAACGGCGCCGGAGGAGAAGGCGGCTCGGGCAAGGACCCCCGCGAAGGGCTGCGGCGCACACCGATCTACTCGCTGATCGTCGGCATAGCCTTCGTCGCGCTGATCGCCGTGGCCGCCATCAACACCATCTCCACGGAGGAGCGGGGAGTACTCGGCTCGACAGACGAGGGAGAAGCGCCGCTCGCACAGTTCGCCGTGCCCGACGCCCGCAGCGGCGCGAGCGGGGACGCGAACATCGCCCAGGACGATTGCGACTCGGCCCGCATCCCCTGCCCCGAGGAGAGCCGTCGAACTCCCGCCTGCCGAGTGGACGTTCCCGGCGCGATCCGTGTGTGCGACCTGTTCGACCGGCCTCTCGTGCTCTCCTTCTGGTTCACCCGGGGCGGCGATTGCGAGGATCAGCAGGACGTCTTCGAGCGCGCCTACCGACGCTACGCGGGGCGGGTCAACTTCCTGGCGATCGACGTCCGGGACTCGGACTCCGAGGTGCGCGATCTGATCGCCCAGCGCCGCTGGACGCATCCGATCGGGCTCGACCGCGACGGCGCCCTCTCGAACCTCTACCGCGTGGGCGGCTGCCCGACGTTCGTCTACGCCTACCCGGGAGGCATCCTCCAGGCGACCTCCATCGGGAGGCTCGACGACCAGGCGTTCTACGCCAAGATCGATGGGCTGATCGCGGCGTCCAAGCGACGGGCGAAGACGCTGCGGTGACCGAGCGGGTTCCCGAGGAATGGGAGGCGGCGCCGGAGCCGGGCTGGATCGCGCCCGGGCTCGCCGAGGAGTTCCCCGGTCTCTCGATCGCCACGACCACGCTCACGACGACGACTGGCCGCAGCCCCGACGCGGTCAGGGAGCGGCTGCGCGAGCTCAGCGATCGGATCGCGGGGCCGCAGGCGATCCAGCTCCGCCAGAAGCCGATCCCGTGGGCCTACCGGGTGTTCTTCCGGCACATCGGGCTGGATCCCGACACGACCCGGACACCCGTCGAGCAGCTGATCTTCGAGCGCATCCATGACGGCCGGTTCGCCAGCCGTAACCGGGTGGACGACGCGCTCACCATCGCGACGGTCGAGGTGGGGGTGGCGTTGCGCGCCTTCGACGCTGACCGCGTCAGCGGCAGGATCGGGCTGCGTCTCTCGGAGGAAGGGGAGGCCTTCGAAGGGCGGGTGGGCCCACTCCCGGAGGGGACGATCGTGATCGCCGACGAGGAGCGCCCGCTGGGAATCCTCTTCGATCGGACCGCCGAGGGACGCGGCGTCCGGCGCCGCACCAGGCGCGTCATGGTTGCGGCGATCGGCGTGCGAGGGGTCCCCGACATCGCGCTCGAGGAGGCGTTGTGGGTGGCGGGCAGCGCGCTGCGGGCGTAGACTCTGCCTCGGTACTCGTCTAGGAGGCCCCGAATGCCGGAGCTGCTCGAACGCCACCAAGCCGAGGCTGAGTTCGCCCCGGAAGAGTCGTTGGTCCCCCCGGCGCCTCCCGAGGGCCTCGACACCCTTCTCTACGAGCACGACGAGCGCGCGTCCCGTGCAGACCTCAGACGGCAGATCGCCGCTCTGGAGCTCATGCTCGCCCGGCTGTTCGGCTCAGCCTTTCCGCGGAAGGGGATCCAGTTCTCGGTTCCCGGCCTGGGCGGCCCTCGCCTGCTGTCCGTCGACGAGCTGGAGAAGGTCCGCGACGGGCTGGCCGCGCGGATCCAGGAGGCAAGGGCCGATCTCCACGATCACGCGGTGGCCGAGGAGTCGAACCGGGAGCTGATCGAGCGGATGGCCGCCGACCCCGCCTCGCACAAGTGGCTGCGCGTCTGGAACGCGGACATCGGCGAGCCCGGCTGCAAGAACTGGCACGCCACACCGAAGTGGGGCCCACTCGGCATGCTGATGGGGTGGTGGCGCGTCAAGATCTCCTCCGGTTGTCCGTTAGCCGAGGGGCTCCGGCCCCCTGAGCGGCTGATGGCGACGAAGCGACAGCGCCGCAAGCGACGGCGAAGGCAGACGGATGGAGAGTCGCGCTCGCCGCAACCCTCCACCCTGCTCCTCGAGGACCAACAGCGTGCGCCCGCGGCCCGCCGCCGCGCCGCAGCTGACGAGCGCCCGCCGGCTCCCTGGGGGGACTTCCCGCTCTCGGAGATCGTCATCTTCGTCGGCATCGTCCTGCTGATCGCCGGATTCTTCGTCCAGCCGCCGCAGGGATTCGTGATGATCGCCGTCGGTCTGGGGCTGGGCTCGCTCGCCGGGCTGGAGCTGTCGGTCCGCGAGCACTTCGCGGCCTACCGATCGCACACCCTGCTGCTCTCGGCGGCGGTGGGCGTCCCGGTGTTCGGGGTCCTCTTCGTCGCCACGAAGCTGAGCCCGGTGATCTGCGTCGGCGCCGGCGCGGCGGCGTTCGGGGGCGCCGCCTGGCTGCTGACGTCGGCCTTTCGCCGGCGCTCGGGCGGCGCCCTCTATCGCCTCAGGGGATGAGCTGTCGAGCCCGCCGCCTTCGCGGTCCCGGGCTCAGCTCAGCCGGTTGCCCAGCTTCTCTGCGAGAGCCGCGACCAGGATCCGACGTTGACGCTCCGTCAGCGTGCCGACCCGCTTGCCCTCGCTGAGTGCGATCGAGGAGAGGAGCTTCCGCGAGCGCGCCCGGCCCCAGCGACGCTGGCTGCACAGCAATTCGCTGAGACTCATGCTCTCGGCCTCCCACGGAGAATCGAGGACCACGTCGGGGACGCCGCGCCGACCGGCGGAGATGTCGCGCTTGAGGGCCGCGCGGGCCAGGCGCACCTCATTTGCGCGGGCCAGGGCCTGCATGCACTGGGCAGTGCCGCCCTGCGGCTCCGACTCAGTCCGGGGTTCGACGACCCTCGGTTCGATCCGTCGACGCGGAATGGACAGTGGACGGGCAGGCGCAATCGTCGAAGCAGCAGACATCGTCTCTCCCTCCTGCTAGATCAGGATTCGTGGCGGGCTCAGTTGCTGCCTGCGGCCCCCGGTCACTCTGTACGAGCCGGGGGAGGTGGACGGTCCTCTCCTTGAGTCTCTCCCGTCCGCTCCCTGCCCCGGAAGCGCGCGGCGAGGCGAAACTTATACGTCTCGGTCGGCGACGGTCAACACCCAACCGATCGTCCCGTCCGCTAAGAGCAGATGTTTTGTCGGGGAGTGGATCGCTCGTCCATCCAGACCTGCGAGCGACCGATTCGCATACCCGACCGACCGCGTGCGAAACCCTCGATTCGTCCCGGATTTTCTAGCCGGTTGGGAGGTCCGGGAAGCGGAGCTTGACGCCGGCGATGGTCTCGAGGGCCCGATCGAGGTGCTCGCGCTCGTGGGTCGCCATCAGACTGGTCCGAAGCAGCGCGCCGCCCGGCGGGACGGCCGGGTGGAGGGCGACGTTGGTGTAGACGCCGGCCTCGAAGAGCGCCTTCCAGAGCAGCACGGCCTGCCAGTCCTCGCCGACGATCACCGGCACCACAGGAGTCGTGGCGTCGCTTCCGTCCGGAAGCGTCCCCGGCTCGACCACCTTGAGGCCGAGATCGCGGAAGCCCTGCCGCAGGTAGGCCGCATTCTCCAGCAGCCGCGCCATCAGCTCAGGCCCCTCGGACCGGATGATCCGCAGCGCGCCGAGGGCGGCGCCGACGGCGGCGGGGACGGCCGACGCGCTGAAGATGAACGAGCGGGAGGAGATCCGCAGGTACTCGATCACCTCCTCGGTGCCCGCGATGAATCCACCGCAGGAGGCGAGGCTCTTGGAGAAGGTCCCCATCCGCAGATCGACCTGGTCCTCGAGCCCGAACAGCTCGCAGGCCCCGGCACCGCGGCGGCCCAGCACCCCTACGCCGTGAGCCTCGTCCACCATCAGCCTGGCCCCGAAGCGCCGGCAGAGCTCGACGATGGGCGGGAGGTCACAGACGTCGCCCTCCATCGAGAAGACGGCGTCGACCACCACCAGGGTGCCGCTCTCGTCCGCGGCGGCCCGCTCCAGCATCGTCTCGAGCTTGTCCATCCGGTTGTGACGGAAGGGCCGGAGGCGAGCGCCGGAGAGCTTGCAGCCGTCGAGGATGGAGGCATGGTCGCCGGAGTCGCAGATCACCGTATCGCCCGGTTCCACGATCGCGCTGATCGCGCCCAGGTTCGACTGATAGCCGGTCGTGTAGACGATCACGTCCTCGGTGCCCATCCACTCGGCGAGCTCCCGCTCGAGCTCGACGTGGAGTGGAGTGGTGCCGTTCAGCAGCCGCGAGCCCGTCACTCCCGTCCCGTACTGCTCCAACGCGTCCCGGGCTGCCTGCTTCACCCGCTCGTCGGTGGTCAGGCCCAGGTAGTTATTGGAGCCGAGCATGATCGTCTCGCGGCCCTCCATCTCCACGACCGGCCCGGCCTGGGACTCGAGGATGCGGAAGTAGGGAAGGAGGTCGGCCTGCTTGGCGGCTTCGAGCTGCTCGGCCCGGTCATGTGTGCGGGCCTTCTCGAAGACGTCCACCGGTGATGCGAGGGCGCGCGCCAGCGCGACCCGTTTGACGGTGGAGTCCGGCATGCCCCGCAAGTCTCGCAGCTTGTACGGTCCGCAGCCGTGCCAGGCGACCTACAGGTACGCCCCGTGCAGGGACGGCGGGAGCTGACCAGGTTCATCAAGCTGCCCTTCCGGCTGCACGAGGGCACGCCGTGGGTCCCGCCGCTGATCTTCGAGCGCCGCCAGTTCCTCGACAAGGCCGAGAACCCGTACTTCCAGCACGCCGAGGCGGAGTACTTCCTCGCCTGGCGGGAGGGTCGGCCGGTCGGGCGAATCACGGCCCAGGTGGACCGCCGCTGGGATCAGTTCCAGGGTGGCAGCGACGGTCAGTTTGGGTTCATCGAGGCGGAGGATGACCCGGAGATCTTCGAGGCGCTGCTGGGCGCGGCCGAGGAATGGGTTCGCGGCCGGGACCGCCAACGGCTGATCGGCCCGATGGACTTCACCACCAACGACGAGTGCGGCCTCTTGATCGAGGGCTACGAGCGCCACCCGATGATCCTCGAGCCCTGGCATCCGCCCTACTACAGGGAGCGGCTCGAGGCACTCGGCTACCGGAAGACCATGGACCTGCTCATGTGGTGGCTGGAGCTCGGGGAGCTCAAGCAGGGCGATCGCTTCCATGACGCGATCCACGCCGTCGCCGACAAGGTGGAGTCCGAGCACGGGATCACCGTCCGCAACATGAACAAGCGCGACCTCGAGGGCGAGATCGGCCGCTTCATGGAGGTCTACAACTCCGCCTGGGAGAGGAACTGGGGCTTCGTCCCGGTCACGGAGGAGGAGGTCCGCTTCCAGGTGAAGAACCTGAAGCAGATCCTCGACCCCCGCTGGACCTTCGTCGCCGAGCGCGATGGGGTGACGCTCGGGGCGGCTCTGACGCTCCCCGACATCAACCAGGTGACCAAGAAGATGAACGGGCGCCTGCTCCCCTTCGGCTGGCTTCGCTTCCTGCTCGGCAAGCGGAAGATCGATCGCGTTCGCGTCTTCGCCCTCGGTGTGAAGCCCGAGTACCAGCACACCGGGATCGCGGCCCGCTTCTACGTCCGCCACGTCGAAACGGCGAGGGTTACCCCTCAGAAGGCCGGCGACCAGGGCTGGATCCTCGAGACCAACGAGCCGATGAACCGCGCCATGGAGGGCATGGGCGGGAAGATCGTCAAGCGTTACCGGCTGTACGAGAAGAGCCTCAGCCGCTAGGCCGCGGGTCCTGTCGCGCAGGAACCTCCCATCGACGCTCAGTTGTCGCGTCGATGGGCCCCTCCTACGGCGCCACCCGCGGAAGCGGCGTCAGCTCCTCTCGTAAGTTCCCATCAGCTGAGCTTCCGCTAGCACGTGACCCTCGATCGCGTCCTCCAGCTGCTCGCGAGCGGCGCCGGGCTCGAGATCGAGATCGGTGTCCAGCGCGTAGAGGCGGAAGAAGTAGCGATGCGGACCGTGCCCCTGCGGCGGCGAGGGGCCGGTCCAGCCAGGGCCTCCGAAACCATGGGTTCCCTGACCGGGGGCGGGCACGCCCTCGTCGATGCCGCCTCCTTCGGGATCGATGTTCCAGGCGAGCCAGTGGACGAAATCGCCCGAAGGAGCGTCCGGGTCGTGGACGATCAGCGCCATCGTCCTGCTCCCCTCCGGCACGAAGTTCCACTGCAGCGGCGGGGAGCTTCCCTCGCCGTCAGCGGTGTGCTTCTCGGGGATCGGCTCGCCGTCGTCGAAGGCCGGGCTTGTCAGCTCTAGGTCCGGCATCGAGGGTGGGGTTCCCGCGACGCATCGAGGCAAACCCCGGAAGGGTCTTGACCCGGGGTTAGGATGCGAGCAATGTCGGAGGAGTCGCAGCCGAACGAAGAATTCGTGGAGGCGGAGCCGGTTCGGCCGCTGCCCGCCCGCGCGCCGGGGCGCACGATCGAGATCTGGGGCCGTCAGGTCGGCCCGCTTGCCGTCGCGGCTGCCGGGGGCGCGGCCGCGGGTGTCGTGGTGTTGGCCGTCGCGCGAGCCGCGCGCTCATCGCGGCGCCCGCCCCGCCGAGGCCTCTTCCGCCGGCGCGAGAAGGTCGTCGCGAGCCGCAGCTTCCTCGTCGACGTACACATCCTCGGCCGCTGAGCGCCCGTGTCGCCCGTCATCGAGGAGCGGGTCCTGCCGCGCTGGCCCTACCGGCTGCCGCGCGGGAGCGGCGGGGACGGCGTGGTGCGGACGCGGGAGAAGGTCCTCGAGCGGCTGCTGCACGTCGCCCACTCGCCGGTGCGCATGAGGTGCTGGCGGACGAGGGAGGGGTACGTGCACCTCCGCGCGGAGTCGATCGATCCCGTAACGGTCCGGCATCCGATCGTGGTGGACGGCCAGCCCGCGCCGGCGGAGATCGCAGCCGCCGGGGAGTCCGAGCTCGGCGTCGCGATCGACCGGATGCGGTTCGCCCTGGCTGTGGAGGAGGACATGGGGGATTTCTTCCGGGCGTTCAAGCGCGATCCGCTGCTCGGTCCGACGATTCACCACAAGCCGTGGGTGAGGCCAAAGCGCAGGCCGTGGCCGTGGGAGGCCCTCTGCTGGGCGATCACGGCACAGCTGATCGAGAGCTCGCGCGCGGCGGAGATCCAGCGCCGGATCGTGAGGCGGTGGGCGCCGTCCTACCTGGCCGAGCAGCCCGCCTCGCGGAGCCGCCGCCGATCCTGGCCGCTCCGAGATGTCCCGTCGGCGGCGGTGATCGCCGGCCGCGCGCCGGCCGAGCTCGCGTCGATGGACCTGAGCCAGGGCCGGTCGGTCGCGATGATCCGCTGCGCGCGGGAGGTCGCCCGCGGTCGCGCCCGGCTCGGGGATCCGGCTTGTGATCGGCGCTTGCTCGCGATCCCGGAGATCGGGCCCTGGACGATCCAGTGCCTGGGGCTCCACGGCCGCGGCGATCCCGACTCCCTTCCGGCGGGGGATCTCGCCTACGTCAAGCTGGTGGGCCACCTCGCCGGGCTCGGTCGCCAGGCGACCGTCGACGAGGTCGAGGAGTATTTCGCGCCCTATGCGCCGTTCCGCGGGCTCGCCGGCATCTTCGCGCTGGTCGGTTGGCACAAGGCCATGGGGGCCGGTCCTCCGGCCCGCCTCGCCGCCTAGCGCCGGCGCGGGCGCTTTATCGGCGTATGGCGAAGGTAAGTCGGCCCCGCGGGCGGAGTTAGCGGCGGCAGGCGCGCGGGTAGCCGCAGAGCGCGATGCGTTACTTCCTGGGAGCGGCTCACGAGCAGTTTCCCCCCGAGGATCTGCTGAAGCAGGCGATCGAGGGCGAGCGCGCCGGGTTCGACGGCGTCGCGTGCTCCGACCACCTCCAGCCCTGGTGGGAGCCCGGAGAGTCCGGGCACGCCTGGGTCTGGCTCGGCGCAACGGGCCAGGCGACCGACAGCATCGCCCTCGGCACGGCCGTCACACCCCCGGGTCCCCGCTTTCATCCCGTGCTGATCGCACAAGCCTGGGCGACGCTCGAGCGCCTTTTCCCGGGTCGCCCATTTCTCGGCATCGGTTCGGGCGAGTCACTGAACGAGTCCCCGCTCGCCGCGATCTGGCCGCCTGCGTCAGAGCAGGTCGAGCGCATGGAGGAGGGATTGGAGATCATCCGCCGCCTCTTCGACGGAGAGCGCCTGACGTACGACGGGCGCCACTTCGAGACCGACGAGGCGGTGCTTCACACCCGCCCGAACCGCCGGCCGCCGATCTACGTCTCCGCGTTCGGCCCGAGGGCGGCCCGCGTCGCCGCCCGCTGGGCCGATGGACTCTGGACCCTGGCGGACCCCGGGTCGGCCCCCGCAGTGATCGAGGCCTACAAGAGCGCCTGCGAGGACGCCGGCAAGGAGCCCGGCGAGATCGTTCTCCAGGTGCAGTTCTCATGGGCGGAGGACGACGAGGCCGCGCTCGAGGGCTGCCGCGTCTGGAAGGGCGCCCAGCCGGACGAGTACTACACCGACGACTGGCACCAGCCAAAGCGGATGTACGAGCACGGCGAGGAGACGATCTCTGACGACGACCTGAAGCAGGCCCTGATCATCTCCTCCGACCCGGAGGTGCACGCCGACCGCATCCGCGAGGCCGAGCGGCTCGGTGCGACGACGATCACGGCAATGAACGTCTCTGGCGCCGACCCGCACAGGGCCATCGAGGTCTACGGCGACCAGGTGCTGCCGGCGACCGCCAAGGCGACCGCCCGGTAGCAGTTCAGGCTGTCCGGACTTTTGGGTCTATAGGACCCACAACTCCGGACACTTCGGCCAGCGCTGCGCGAGAAGCTCGCGCCATTACCGCTTGCCGCCGCTTAGGGCAACAGCTCGTTCGTCAACACGTCATCGGGGCTCGGGGCGCTGTCGATCAGATCGTGCTGCGCCATCCATCTCGCGTACGCCTGCCACTGCGCCGGGTCCAGGTACCCGTAGGGCTTCCCTTCCTGCGCCGCGAGCAGGGGCAGGGTCGCATCGACCTCCGCACGGGTCTGCTCGGGATCGAGCCCCTTGCCGGCCTGGCTCACCGCGTTGGCGGCCTCCTGCGGGTGGCCGACCGCGTAGTCCGTTCCCTGCGCCAACGCCGAGATGAAGCTGCGGGTCGCCTCGGGATGCTCGTCGACGGTCGACTTACGGGCAACCAGGACGAGCTCGTCGTAGGTGGGGACGCCCAGCTGGTCGACCGGCACGATGCGAGGATCGAGCCCGCGGAGCTTCAGGTCGACGCCCTCGATGTTCCGGAAGCCGCCGAGGATGGCGTCGACCTTGCCGCCGATCAGGGTGGGCAGGAGGTTGAGGCCGACGTTCACCTCCTTGACGGAAGAAGAGGGGACGCCGGCGGATTGCTCGATCGTCTCGAGGTAGTCGCTCTGGTACGGGATTCCCGCTGTGCCCACGGTCTTGCCGGATAGGTCGGCTGCAGTCGCTATCCCGCCCTTGGGAAGCGAGATCAGCGAGGTGAGCGGCGAGTCGACCACCGCAGCGACGGCCTCTACGTCGAGTCCCTGCTCATTCGCCAACAGCACCTCCGGCTCGTAGGAGACGGCCAAGTCCACGCGACCGGCGGCGACCTCCTTGATCGGCGCCGACGGATCCGAGGGCACCTGCGGCTTCACGTCGAGTCCCCCCTGCTTGAAGAACCCCCTGTCGAGCGCCGTGTAGATCCCGGCGTGGTCCGGGTTGACGAACCAGTCTAGTTCGAGCGTGAATGGCTGAGGGTTCGTCGCCGAGCCGGTGGTGGCGTCGTCGCCTCCGCATGCGGCAACGCCGCCGGCGAGCGCGATCGCCGCCGCCAGAGCGAGCGCGGCCACGCCGCGGTTTCTCGGGGTCCTCATGCGCGTGTCACCTCCTGCCTGTCCCAGGTCACCACCCGTCGCTCGATCAGCGAGACGAGCGCGAAAAGCAAGATCGCCATCACCGAGAGCAGCGTGATCGCGGCGAACATCCGGGCGGTCAGCAGGTTGCTCGACGCGATCAGGATCTGGTGGCCGAGCCCGGAGGCGGCACCGGCCCACTCGGCGAAGACCGCGCCGATGACCGCGACCGCGATCGCGATCTTCGTGCCGCTGAAGAAGAAGGGGAGCGCGGAGGGCAGCTCGACGCGGGCGAGAATCTGCGCGCGGCCGGCCCCCAGCGTCCGCATCATCGTGATCAGCTGCGGGTCCACCGCGCGAAGGCCGTCGAGCGTGTTGACCGTGACCGGGAAGAAGCAGACCAGCGCGATCAGCAGCACCTTCGGGGCGATCCCGAAGCCGAACCAAACCACCAGGATCGGCGCGATTGCCACCGGCGGGATCGTCTGCGAGGCGACCAGCAGCGGGTAGAAAGCCCGGCGGAGCGTCTCGGATAGATGGAGGACCAGCGCGAAGGCGAGACCGGCCAGGAGCGCGCAGGCGAATCCGAGCAGGACCTCACGAAGCGTCACCCAGGTGTCGTCCGCGAGCAGCGAGCGGTCCTCCCAGAGCGACTGGGCGATATCGGTCGGGGCCGGGACGAGGAAGTCCTCGATGGTGAGCGCGTTCGAGATCAGGTCCCAGCGGGCCGCGAGCTCCCAGGCCCCGAGCAGGAGCACGATCACGGCGACCGGGGCGGCGTAATCGCGGACGCGGCTCATGGCTCCGCCCCCGCCAGGCTGCGAAGGGCGCGCTCCTTCAGCTCGGCGAACTCGGAGGAGGTCACCGCCGCGGCGCGGTCGGCGGCGCGCGGCCCTGCGATCTCGATCCGGTCGGTGATGCGCGCGGGCCTGGGACTCATCACCAGCACTCGATCCGAGAGGTAAAGCGCCTCCTCGACGTCATGAGTGACCAGCAGGACGGTGTGGCGATCGCCGCTGAGGACCGACGCCAACCAGGCCTGCATCTCGGCCCGGGTGATCGCATCGAGGGAGGCGAAGGGCTCATCGAGCAGCAGGACGGGCCTGCCGGCCATCAATGTCCGCAGGAAGGCCACCCGCTGGCGCATCCCACCCGAGAGCTGCCGGGGCCGCGAAGACTCGAAGCCCTCCAGCCCGAGGCGGGCGAAATGCGCGCCGGCACGATCTCGGGCGACCGCCCGCGACGTGCCCGAGACGCGCAGAGCGAGAGCCGCGTTGTCGACGGCGCTGAGCCAGGGCAGGAGCAGGTCGCGCTGCGGCATGTACGCACAGCGCTCGAGGCGCTCCGCGGGCTCGTCGCGACCGCCAACCGCGATCGCGCCGGCGTCCGGAGGTCGCAGGCCGGCCACCAGCTCGAGCAGCGTCGTCTTGCCGCAGCCGGAGGGACCCACGATCCCCACGACCTCGCCGGCCTCGGCCTCGAGGTCGATTCGCTCGAGCGCCCGGAGATCGCCGAAGGAGTGGCCGACGCCGCTGACGCGCACCGGGGCGCCGACCGCGTCGAGCGTCGCGCCATCGGCAAACTCGGCCCGAGCTTCGCGGGCCGCGTCCGGAGTGCCTTCGCGAAGTCTCGTCAGCATGCTCCCTCCGCGCGCATTACCGCACAGGTTCAAAGGGTCAGCGGAAGGTGGGGGGGACCCAAGTCCGCTATCTCAGCCCGCTTGCCCGCGAGCCCCCCTGTTGGGTCTCCCACCAGTCTACGGTGTTCGTTGTGGAGGTCGAGCGCAAGTTCCTGGTGCACGAGCCGCCTGACCTCGAGGGCGCGACGGCGGACGAGATCGAGCAGGGATACCTGGCCACCGGCTCTGACGGCGAGGTGCGGCTGCGCCGGAAGGGTGAGCATCTGCTCCTCACCGCGAAGCGAGGCGGAGGACTCTCGCGCGACGAGGCCGAGGTGGAGCTCGAGCGCGAGGCCTTCGAGCGGCTCTGGCCGCTCACCGAAGGGAGGAGGCTCCACAAGAGACGCCACGTGATCCTGGAGGGCGAGCTCGAGATCGAGGTGGACGTCTACGAGGGCGATCTCGAAGGCCTGGTCGTCGCGGAGATAGAGTTCCCCTCCGAGGAGGCGGCCCGTGCGTTGGATCCGCCAGGGTGGCTCAGCAAGGAAGTCACCGGCGACCGTCGCTATCTCAACGAGACCCTGGCCACCGAGGGCGCCCCGACATGAAACGGGTGCTCCGCGCTTCGCTCGGAGCACCCTCGCATGACGTTCACCGCGTTTTTACATCGCGCCGGGTTAGTTGCGCACCCATATGTGGCAGGAGGGTCGTATGAGCCCTTCACGCGAGAAGACCGCCGGGCTCGCCGTCGCGGGCACGGCCGTCGCCGCTGCCGCCGGCGTGGGGATCAAGCGGCTACGCGACGGCAACGAGCCGGAGTTCGACGCGAGCGCCTATCGACTGCTCGCGGGTGAGCCGGTCGCGGCGGGAATCAAGCGCGTGATCACCGCCCGAGGCGACGACGCGATCGCCCAGCTTCGCGGCGAGGCCGGCACCGAGTCCGCGGAGGCGGTCCACGAGGCGCGCAAGGACATCAAGAAGATTCGCTCGGCGCTGCGGCTTGTTCGCGCCGCCATCGGCGACGATGTCTGGCGCCTCGAGAACGACCACTATCGCGACTGCGCCGGGAAGCTGAGCGACTTCCGGGACGCCGAGATCCTGGTGGAGGCGCTCGACGGGCTCGCTGAGCGTTTTGGTTTCGAGGCTCGCGAGCGCTTCGCTCGGCTCAGGCAGGAGCTCGATCGGGACAACCGGGCCGCGCGTGAGGGCAGCGGAATCGAGCGCGCAATGGCGACCGCCGCCGCCGAGCTCGAGCAGGGCCGGCCCAGAATCGACTCGCTGCCGTTCGGGGGCGACGGCTGGGAGCTGATCGGACCTGGGATCCACCGCGGCTACCGGCGTGGGCGCAAGCGACTGCGCGCCGTGGAGGAGCAGGCGACCGTCACCAATCTGCACGAGCTGCGCAAGCGGGTCAAGGATCTCTGGTACCAGCTGCGGCTGATCCGGGACGCGGACGCGGACATGCTGGGCCAGCTCGCGGACCACGCGCATGATCTTTCGGACCACCTCGGCGACGACCACGACCTCGCGCTGCTTCGCGATCAGGTGCAGCGACGCGCAGCAGCCTTCGACGCGGGCGACCAGCGCCACGTGCTCGAGGAGATCGACCAGCGGCGCGGCGAGCTGCAGTTCGCGGCGATCGCGCTCGCTCAGCGGATCTACGTCGGGAAGCCGAAGCGCTTCACAAAGCGGCTCCAGAGGCGCTGGGAGGCCTGGCGCGAGCGCGAACCAGCCGCGGTATAGCTGTCACAACGCACCCGGCTGCCCCGTCATCGCTGGTGAAGACGATAGAAGGAGGTAGTCATGAAGGTCTTCGTGGCAGGCGCCACCGGCGCGCTCGGCAAGCAGCTGGTGCCGACGTTGGCGGAGCAGGGACACGAGGTCACCGGTATGACCCGGACGCCCGCAAAGCAGGATCTGATCCGGCAGCTGGGAGCCCGTCCCGCTGTGGCGGACGGCCTGGATCCGGAGGCCGTCGCCCAAGCGGTGGCCGAGGCCGAGCCAGAGGTGGTGATCCATCAGCTCACCGCAATCGACACCGGCTCGCTGAGCCGCAGCGTCGATAAGACGATGGCCGTCACCAACCGCCTGCGTACGGAGGGGATCGACCACCTGCTCGCGGCCGCGCGGGCCGTAGGCGCCAGGCGCTTCATCGCGCAGAGCTTCGCCGGCTGGCCGTTCGAGCGGACGGGCGGGCCGGTCAAGAGCGAGGACGATCCGCTGCAGACCACGGCCCCCAAGGGCGTCGGCGAGACGCTCGCC
>JBKOYL010000023.1:0-9914 GCA_046725395.1 Actinomycetota bacterium
TCTTGCTCTGGGAGTCCGCTACCCGGCCGCCGCAGGCGGCGCCGCTGAAGCCGCCGAACACCTCCGAGTGAATGACTCCCAGTCGCGCGCACGCGAACATCGAGATCGGGAGCTCGGGCAGCATCGGCAGGTGGAAGGTGATCCGGTCGCCGGTCTCGACGCCTCCGAAGTCCTTCAGCAGCGCGGCGAACTCATTCACACGGTCATATAGCTGCTGGTAGGTGACCTCCTGGGTCTCCTGGTCCTCCGGCTCGGGTACCCAGATGAACGCCGGCTTGTCCGCGCTCGTTTCCAGGTGGCGGTCGATGCAATTGACGCTGGCGTTCAGCCGCCCGCCCACCCACCATTTCCAGAAGGGCGGGTTGCTGGTGTCAAGGATCGTGTCCCATTTCTTGTCCCAGGTGAGCAGCTCGGCGTACTCCTCGAAGCACTCGGGAAAGTGCTCCTCGCTGAAGCGGTCGAAGATCGCGGGGTCGTTGGCGTTCGCCTGCTTGACGAAGCTCTCGGGAGGCTTGACGTACTCCTCCTCACGCCAGTGGACGGCGATCTGCGCCTCGGAGAGCTCAACCGATGCCGAGCCAGAGCTGCCATCGCTCTTCGGTGTCATGACTCAAGTCCTTTCGCGTTCTGCTCGCTGCACTTTGTGTAGCGAGATCTTGCCTCGCTGCACTTTTGTGTACACGAAGTCTTGCCTTAAGCGGCGCCGCCGAAACGGCGCCGCCTCCAGCTGTTTCGTCCGTTTTAGCGCTCGCCTGCGACCTCCTCTCGTCTTGTCACCTGCAGCGGCATGACCGGCGCGACGGTTCGACCAAACGTCGAATTGACGACGGCGGCGAACGACGCGTACCAGGCCGCGACAGCCGTGGCGAGGCCGACGTAGCCGCCCCAGTTGACCACGTTCTCGTTCTCGCCGGAATTGCCGGCCGCCAGCAGGATGAACGTGATCGTCAGCAGGAAGAACACCAACGCAACCGCGCCGGTGGTCCTCAGCGAGGCGACGAACATGTAGGCGGTGAAGATCGCCCAGGCCCACAGGTAGAGGCCGACTGCTGCTGCCACGTTCTCCGCCGGGATGCCCTCCTCGAAGAACGTCACCAGCGCCCAGAACGAGAGCCAGAAGGCGCCGAATGACGAGAAGGCCACCGCTCCGAATGTGTTGCCGGTGCGAAATTCCCACATACCGGCCAATAGCTGGGCGATGCCTCCGTATGCGAGCGCAAGCCCGAGAACCACGGGCTCACCGCCCTCACTGACGAGATCCGCATTGAACATGCTGAGCACGAACGTGGTCATGGCGAATCCGGCAAGCCCAAGCGGCCCCGGATCGGCAGGAGTCCACGTCGCTCCCGCTCTCGAAGCTTCCATGTATCTCTCCTTCCTGTGCCGGTCGCATCGACTGGCACACAGCTAATGAATGGCCACCGTGCATCCGGCGCCCACTCAATGACCCTATGCCCGGCGGGATGGGCCGCAAACGGCCCTCGCCCAAGGCGCGCCGGGAGACGATCAGCGGTGTCGAAAACGCGATGAACGGCAGCCGTTCGCGGCGATGCCTCGTCTATCCTGGACGCGGACGCAAGGACGGAGGAGAGATGGACGTCGCGCTTGGAGTCCTGGTCGGCCTCGCCCTCTCTGCCTCTGCGTTCGCTGCGACGCGCCTGTTCACCAGGCCGCACGGGGTGATCAACCCGGAGCGCCAGGCGATGCACGCCGGGCTTCATGCCGCGGTCGCAACCCTCCCCCATCTCAGCAATGGCCTCTCCGCCGGAAGCGCACACAAGGCCGCGCCGGATCTGCGCGCGCTCATCCAGTCGCCGGCGATCGCCATCGCGGATCGGACTCAGATTCTGGCCTGGGACGGCGAGGGTTCCGACCACCACCGCCCCGGCAGCCCGCTGTCGGAGCTGCTCAACAGCGCGCATGACGACCGGCTTCAGGTCGAGCCGATCCTGTGCAGCAAGGGCAAGTGCATGCTCGGCGCGGCGGTCGCCGCCCCGCTCGAGGTTCAGGGCCAGCGGGTTGGGAGCCTGATCGGGCTCTTCCGCGGGGTCGGCACGGTCAGGCCGGAGGACACGCGCGGCGTCGAGGAAGCGGCGAGGCTGGTGAGCGCGCAGCTCGCGCTCGCGGGCCTCGCCGAGCAGGAGAGGCGGCTTGCCCAGGCCGAGTTGCGGGCCCTCCGTGCCCAGATCTCGCCGCACTTCATCTACAACGCGCTGGCGGCGGTGGCGAGCTACATCCATACGAGTCCGGAGGAGGCCCGGGAGCTGCTCAGCGAGTTCGCCGAATTCACGCGCTACGCGTTCCAGACCGAGCGGTCTTACGTGACCCTGGCCGAGGAGCTCCGCTACGTCGAGAAGTATCTGAGCCTGGAGCGGGCTCGCTTCGGCCACCGGTTGGAGGTTCGGCTCGAGGTCCCGCCGGAGGTCTTGCAGGCGCCGCTGCCGGTCCTCTCGCTTCAGCCCCTGGTCGAGAACGCGGTCCGGCACGGGGTAGAGGGCAGCGCCAGCCCGCGGCGGATCGAGGTCGTCGCGGCCGACCTCGGGCGCGATGTCGAGGTCACGGTCTCGGACGACGGTGCCGGGATGGACCCGGAGGCTGCACGCGCCGCGCTGGCGGGTGCCGGTGGCGGTATCGGTCTGTTCAACGTCAATGAGCGGATGCTGGCCACGTTCGGGGATGGGTATGGGCTTGACATTCGCACCGCGCTTGGGGAGGGCACCACCGTGACCATGACGCTGCCCAAGTCGCTACCCGGCGCCCGAACGGTGGTGGCCGCGCCGTGACCGAGGGCCTGTCGGTGCTTGCCGTCGACGACGAGCGGCCGGCGCTGACCGATCTCGTCCGGATGCTGCGTAAGTCCGCGGCGATTCGCCAGGTCGACATGGCCGAAACCGGAAGCGTCGCGCTTCGCCTGCTCAACGCTGCCGAGCACCCTTACGACGGCGTCTTCCTGGACGTACGCATGCCGGACCTGAGCGGCACTGACCTCGCCAAGGTCCTGACCCGATTTGCCACGCCGCCCGCGGTCGTCTTCGTCACGGCCTACCCGGACGCGGCCGTGGAGGCGTTCGAGCTGCGCGCCGTTGACTACCTGGTGAAGCCCGTCAGCCACAAGCGCCTCGAGGAGGCGATCGCCCGGATCGGTGAACTCGGCAGAGTGCGGGTCCACGAGGACTCAGGCGCGGATGCAGGGGCCTCCGACGCGGAGGATGGCGCAGGGCGGACGGGCAACGAAATCGTGCCGGTCGACGGCCTGCGCGGCGCAACCCGGCTGGTTCCGCGCGGGTCGATCCTGTATCTGCAGGCGGCGGGCGACTACGTCCGCGTGGTGACCGGGGACGGGCGCTTCCTGCTGCGCGGAACGCTCAGCGGCATCGCCAGCCGCTGGCGGGACCTTGGCTTCATCCGCGTTCATCGCCAGTTCGTCGTCAATCTCGCCCATGTGGTCGAGGTTCGGCCCAAGCTGAACGGCACGGCGACCCTGCGCCTGGCGGGAGATCACGACGTGCCGGTGGCACGGCGGGAGATCGGCGAGCTCCGAAGACGGCTCGGCCTGTGAGGGATGAGGGTCGAGTTCGGCGGAGGCGAACGCCTCGCGACGAGCTCGCTGAGGCCACGCCGCACGGCGAGGTATATCTGCGGCGCCTGATACGCGCTCAGCTCGCTGTCTCCATCTCGGCCCTGGTCGCCTTCATCGGGTTGCTTGGAGCCCTCCCCCTGCTGCTCTTCCTCGTCCCGCGCCTGGCGTCGATCTCGGTCGTAGGCATTCCGCTTCCGCTGCTGCTGGTGGCGGTGCCGCTCTTCCCGCTGTTCGTCGCCATCGGCTGGACATACCAGCGGCGCGCGGATGCGCTCGACGAGGCCTTCCGCGACCTGGTCGGGGGCCCTTGATAGCCGTAGTTGCCGTCGCCGTGGTGACGGCCGGGACCCTCGGACTGGGGACCTGGACCCTGCGCCTCGCGCGCACGACCTCGGACCTGTTCGTCGCCTCGCGCGCAGTCAGCCCCTGGTGGAATGCCGCCGCGATCTCGGGCGAGTATCTCTCCGCCGCCAGCTTCCTCGGTATCGCCGGCCTGGTGATGAAGGATGGAGCGGTCGCCCTCTGGCTCCCGGTGGGGTTCACCGCCGGGTACCTGACCCTGCTGCTATTCGTTGCAGCCCCCCTGCGGCGATACGGCTCGTACACGATCTCGGACTTTGCGGAGGCGAGACTGAGGTCTCCGCGGATGAGGCTGCTCGCCGCGGCGATCGTCCTCGGGATCACCGGCTTCTACCTGGTGCCGCAGCTGAAGGGAGCCGGGATCACCCTCCAGCAGGTCACCGGCGCTCCCTATTGGCTGGGCGTGGTGGTGGTCGGGGGCATCGTTTCGCTGAACGTGGCCGTCGGCGGCATGCGCGGGATCACGTACGTGCAGGCGTTCCAGTTCTGGCTGAAGACCTTCGCGATCGCGCTGCCGGCCTGCCTGCTGCTGATCTACCTGGGCGGCCTGCCGAGCCACAACACGCTGTTCGGGGATGGCGTTCCCCGTGCCCCGGCCGATGGGCTCAGCGTGCGGCTCGACGAGCCGCAGGCGGTCAAGTTCCCGGCACCGTCCTCCTATCAGGCGGGAGGCGTCACTCATCAGGTGACGAAGGGTGAGAGGGTGACGCTGCCGGCGGGGGAGCTGCGCCTGCCGGCGGGGGCCGCGGTTCCGGTCGCCGACGACGCCGACGCCGGTCGCGGTGTTCAGTGGTCACGGCCGGTCGGAAAGGGCGGATCGGATGGGCCGCTGTTCGTCTACTCGCTGCTGATCGCCACCGTGCTGGGCACGATCGGCCTGCCCCACATCCTCGTCCGCTTCTACACGAATCCGGACGGCCCCACGGCGCGGAGGACCACGGTGCGGGTCCTGGGTCTGCTCTGGCTCTTCTATTTGTTCCCGGTCGTGTACGCGATGCTCGGCCGGGCGCTGGCGCCGGGGCTCTACGTGACGGGAGAGACGGACAGCGTCGTGCTCCGAGTGCCCGAGCTGGCCTGGCCGGGCGAGCCCGGCCAGTTGCTCGGCGCGCTGGTCGCGGCCGGCGCTTTCGCGGCCTTCCTCTCCACCGCCTCGGGGCTGCTGGTCTCGATCTCGGGCACGATCTCCTATGACCTCTGGGGCCGCGTCCGTCGCCCCCGCGGGGTCGGCGACAGGCGGCGCCGGTTCCGGGCGGCCGCCGCGATGGGGATGGTGCTTCCTGTGGTTCTCGCCCTGGGCGCAGCCGGACTGGACATCGGTGTGCTCGTCGGCTGGGCGTTCGCGATCGCCGCCAGCACGTTCTGCCCGATGTTCCTGCTCGGGGTGTGGTGGCGGGGGCTGACCGCTCCCGGTGCGGCGGCGGGGATGACGGTGGGTGCGCTGCTCGCCACGGGCGCGATCTTCACCGGTCTCGCGGTTGACGCCGGCTCCGGCGTACTCGGGACCCTGCTCGCCCAGCCGGCGGTGGTGTCAGTGCCGCTTGCGTTCGTGACCATGATCGGTGTCTCGCTGGCGACCAAGGTGCGGCGCCCGGATGCGGACGCGCAGCTGCTCGCGCTGCATGCGCCAGAGGGGCTTGGCCTTGCGCAGCTGGAGCGAGCGACCGTGCCGGCCGAGCCGGAGACCCCGCTACAGGCCGGCCGCCTCGGCTAGGAGGGACACCTGCTCGGGGTCCGAGGCCGCGGGGAAGAGGACCAGCTCGTCGCAGCCGGCCGACTCGAAGGCGGAGATGTACTGCTTGACCGTGTCCGCGTCCTTGGCGGCGCCGTCGACGATCGCCTGGGCGGTCTCCTCTCCGAGCCATTCGTAGTAGTCCGCGAGATCGTGCTCGGCGTTCTTCTGGGCGTCTGGGCCGAGCGAGAAGTAGACGAGCGCCATCTTGTAGGGGCTGCCGTCACGACCGGCGTTCTTCCATGCCTGGTCGAGGTTCGCGGCGTCCTCCTTGAACTGGTCCGGGCCGGCGCCGCCCTGGGTCCAGCCGTCGCCCCACTTGGCGGCGCGCTCGAGGGAGGCAGCGACGTAGCCGCCGACGAGGAGGGTCGGGCCGTCACCCTGGGGGCGGGGGCCGGTCTTCGCCTCGGTCTCGCCGTCGCCGTTCCAGATGGCGCGGATCCGCTCCAGGGCGTGGTCGAGCCATTGGCCGCGGGTGGACATGTCGACCTCGGAGATCGCGTAGTCGTCCTCGCGGCCGCCGAGAGCGATGCCGAGGACCGCGCGGCCGCCCGCGAGCGCGTCGAGGGAGAGGACCTGCTTGGCCACCATGGCGGGGTTCTGACGGAGGGGGCCGAGGATGACGTCGGTCGCCAGGCGGATGCGCTCGGTGACCGCTGCCGCGGCGGAGAGGGCGACGATGGACTCGTAGCTGTCGTAGACGATGCGGTCGATGGTGCCGAGGGTGTTGAACCCCGCTTCCTCTGCGGCGCGGGCCCAGTCGGTGAGTTGCTTGCCGGTCGTGCCTGCTACGGCGTTGGGAAGTCCGATGCCGAGCTCCATCCGGTTCCTTTCGTCGACCTACATTGCAGTGCGTGGCTAAACCGCAACCTACCGAGTTAGTTGCGTGGGCAAACGAGCTGTTGCAGGGCGCGCGGGTGGCGCGGCTCGGAGTGCTGGACGAGGAGGGCGGGCCGCGGGTGCTGCCGGTGACCTTCGCGGTGGCTGAGGGGCGGATCTGGAGTGCGATCGATCAGAAGCCGAAGCGGACGCGGGAGCCGGCGCGGCTGCGGTTCCTGCGGCGGGACCCTCGGGCGGCGCTGACCGTCGATCGCTACTCGGACGACTGGGAGGAGCTCGCCTGGGTGCAGGTGCTGGGGCGAGTGTCGATCGTCGAGGTGGACGAGGGAGCGTCCGGGTTGGAGGCGTTGAGCGCGAAGTACGAGCCGTATCGCGATCAGACGCCGCCGGGTCCGCTGCTGTGCCTCGAGCCGGAGCGGTATCTGTGGTGGCGAGCCGCTGAGGGGTAGCGGCCGGTCTCGATCAGTCCAGCTCCTCCAGGCGGTGGCGCAGTCGGTGAACGTCGGGGCGCCGGCCGGTGTAGAGCTCGGCGTGGCAGGCCACGTCGAGGCCGGCGCGGCGGACAACGTCGGCCATGAACGCGTCGCAGGTGATCAGGCGGCAGCGGGGCAGGGCGAGCGCGATCGCCTGCAGGTCCACGGAGTCGCTCTCCAGCCGCCTGCGCTGGGGGAAGTGAGCGGCGATGACTCGGGACATGTGGCCCTCGTAGCCGCGCTCGCGGACGCCCGGCTCGGCGGGTAGCCGCAGCCCGCCGGAGAGCTCGCGGACCAGGTCGAGCAGGGGCAGGTCGGGGCGCGGCTCGGACTCGAGGCGGTGAGCTCGCGATTCGGGGACGCCGACGGCGCCGCGGGCGACCGCCTCGCGCAGCACCGGCTCGAGTTCTCGGAATCCGGGCTTGCGCTTGACGATTCCGCTGAGATAGTTCTGGTCGAGGTAAAGCAGGATCATGAGGAGAGATGTCTAGCTGGGAGCCGCCCTACGTCGAGCTGCATCGCTCGGGTGAGCTGACCGAGCGAGCGGAGCAGGCGCGGGAGCTGCTCGCCGATCGCTGCCGGGTCTGCCCGCGGCTCTGCAAGGTTGACCGACTGGCGGATGAGGCTGGGCTGTGCGGCGTCGGCCGGCATGCGGTGGTCGCATCCCACTTCCCGCACTTCGGAGAGGAGGACTGCCTGCGCGGCCGGCGGGGGTCCGGGACGATCTTCTTCAGCGGCTGCAACCTGCGCTGCGTCTTCTGCCAGAACAACTCGATCTCTTGGCGTGTGAACGGCGAGGAGGCGCCGCCGGAGCGGCTGGCCGCGATGATGCTCGAGCTGCAGCGGATCGGCTGCCACAACATCAACTGGGTGACGCCGGAGCACGTGGTGCCGCAGATCCTGGAGGGGCTGCCGCTCGCGGTGGAGGGCGGGCTGAGGCTGCCAATCATCTACAACACGAGCGCCTACGACAGCCCGGAGAGCCTGGCGCTGATGGACGGGATCGTCGACGTCTACATGCCAGACCTGAAGCTGTGGAGCGAGGAGCGGGCGCGCCGGTACTTGGCCAAGCGGGACTACTCGAAGGTGGCGCGCCACAGCGTCGCCGAGATGCATCGGCAGGTCGGCGACCTGGTGCTCGACGAGGACGGGATGGCGAGGCGGGGGCTGATCGTGCGGCACCTGCTGATGCCGGGGATGGTGGACGAGACCGAGCTGATCCTGCGCTTCGTGGCGGAGGAGCTCGGTCCGGACACCTACGTGAACCTGATGGCGCAGT
Organism: Actinomycetota bacterium; assembly: GCA_046725395.1. GTDB lineage: Bacteria > Actinomycetota > Thermoleophilia > Solirubrobacterales > 70-9 > DASUPK01. The sequence continues at coordinate 8,262 of JBKOYL010000023.1, forward strand.
ACTACCCCGCCGGGAAGGTCGGCGACGACGGGAAGTTCGAGGAGATTGATCGCGGGGTGACCGGCGACGAGTACGGGCGGGCGCTCGCGATCGCCGCGGAGGTGGGACTGCGGCGGCTGGATCCGCGCAGCCGGGCGCATGGCGAGGCGCTGGCGGCGGTCGGCTGAGGATCGCCCCGCTTCGCCGGGGGCTAGCGCAATGGGCCAGCCTCGCTCTCGAGCGGCTGATCGCGAGCAGGCCCTCGCCGTCGCCCTCGATACGGAGCGCGTACGAAGGGAAGATGTCGTGAAGGTGGTCGATGAGGTCGGCGGCGGCGAGCGGGGCGGTCAGGGCCAGGAAACGGACGTGACCGCTTGGCGTCACCACGCCTTTGATCCGTCGGATTCCGATCTCGTCGGGTGGACCCAAACGGGCCACGTCGCCGAAATTGAGTCCGTCCACGAAGAACGGGACGTTCTGAATCACTGCCTGGTCGAGGTGGGCCGGGTCGGGGAGGGCATGCATCGTTTCGCTGGAGCAGATCGACGTGTATCGCACTTGCCCTCTGACCGTCAAAGTCTCCTGGCGACCCCTCACTCGGCATCACCTGTCGGTCTGAGCCGTGGCTGGGCAGCGACGAGGCGGGCGAAGCGCCGACCACGGCGGGTGATCACGACCTCCTCACCGGCCGCCACCAACTGCATCCAGTACCCGAGCTGGTTGCGGAACTCGTGCGCTCCGATGGTGAGCTCTGGACCATCGGACCCGGAAGACGGAGTGGAGCTGACGGGACTCGAACCCGTGGCCTCTTCGCTGCCAGCGAAGCGCTCTCCCAGCTGAGCTACAGCCCCAGCGAGTTCGTACTCGGCTGCGTAGTGTATCGCCGCCCTTTGTCGGTTCCTGGGCGGGGCCAGCCGCAGCTGAATACTGCTCTTGCGTTGCTCAAGCCGATCGAACGGGATCAAGTAGTTCCGGCCGAGGTCATGGCAGTGCGCGGCAACGAGATCGACTTCGTCGGCGGTGTACAGGTTTCTTACGTAACCCTTGGGGCTGTGCCAGCTGCTCACCAGGTCGATCTGCAGCACCTGTCCATAAAGCCGTGCGGACTTGCATTGGACGCGATAGAGCCCTCCCTCGATCCCGAAGATCAGGTCACACCGCGAGTGCTCTGACAAAGGTTTGAATACCTCGACGCCGAGCTGCACCGCCTCCAGCGCGATGGCGATCTCACCGATCGTCCCTCGAAGGTTGGGATTCATAGCGAACATATGTTCGCCTGGTAGGCGGACAGCAGGGGGCTGAAACCGTCACGAAGGTGTGGCGCGGGTGTGCCGGATCTGTGAAATCCGGCTAGGTGGCCGCTCGACCCGGCGCGCGAAGCCGTAATCGTCCTGGATCGGCGCCTCCCTCAGCCCTAGCGGTGACGATTCAGCAGCGAAAGCGCGCCGAAACGCCTACGCCGCGCGGCCCTGCTGCTCGCGCCCGTCCTCGTCGACGTCGAGGACCACGCCGTCGCGGCGGGTATCGCGCACTACGAAGTCGAACGGCGCCCGCTCCTCCAGTTCGCGCAACAGCTCGACCGGGCTATCGAGGTTCATCGAGAGCGTCGCCCGCCGGTCGGCGAACCGCTTCACCCGGATCTCCGACGCACCGTTGACACGGGCGGCCGCGTCC
>JBKOYL010000092.1:0-16117 GCA_046725395.1 Actinomycetota bacterium
GAGGGCCCTTGGCTAGTAGCGGGGGCGGGATTCGAACCCGCGACCTTCGGGTTATGAGCCCGACGAGCTACCAGACTGCTCCACCCCGCGTCGGTCCGATCATTTTATCGCGGTATTTCGGCTTCGCAACGGATCAGCAGCCCCTCGAGCCGGGCGTCGCCCGAGCCGGCCTGCGGCGCTAGAGTGCCTCGCGGATGCTCGGGGATCGGAGGACATGGATGCCGCGATGCGGGTCGCCGTAGTCGACATCGGCACCAACTCCACCCGGCTGCTGATCGCCGAGGTCGACGGCGGAGTGGTCCGCGAGCTGGAGCGGCGGACCACGGTCACCAGCATGGGTAGGGGCGTCGATCACACCGGCTTGATCTGCTCGGAGGGGATCGAGGACGCCTGCGCGGTGATCGCCGAGTACAAGGCGCGCTACGAGGAGATGGGGGCCGAGCGGGTGCTGGCGATCGCCACCAGCGCCGTCCGCGACGCCGTCAACGGCGAGGCGTTCATCGCCGAGCTCCGCGAACGCTTCTGCCTCGACGCCCGCCTGCTCACGGGAGAGGAGGAGGCCCACCTCACCTATCTCGGAGCGATCGCGCAGCGCCCCGCGGACGAGCGGACCCTGGTCTTCGACATCGGCGGAGGCTCGACCGAGTTGATCCTGGGGTCGGGTTACGACGTCGGCTTCCACGCCTCGCTGCAGGCGGGCACCATTCGCCAGTCCGAGCGCCACCTGACCTCGGATCCGCCGGATCCCCATGAGCTCGAGGACCTCGCCGCGGAGATTCGGACGCTGATCGGGCGCGCGGTCGCCGCCGAGCCCGACCTGAGGCCCCGTCGGGCGATCGCTGTCGCCGGCACCCCGACCTCGCTTGCGGCGATCGACCAGGAGCTCGAGCCCTACGATCCGGGCCGGGTCCACGGCTATCGGCTCGGCATGCAGAGGATCCAGCGGATGCTCAGCCGGCTCTCCTCGCTTCCGCTTGCGGAACGCCTGCGGGTGCCCGGCCTCCACCCCGGCCGCGCTCCGACCATCGTCGCCGGGACGGTGATCCTGGTGCAGGTGATGCGCGTCTTCGGCCTCGAGGAGGTCGAGGTCTCCGAGCTCGACATCCTGCACGGTTCCGCGCTCTCGGCCGCGATGGCGCCGGTCTGATCCGCCGCTTGGACGATCGGTACCATCTCAAATAAACAACCCAGTTTTTGGTATTGCCTATCGCTGGGCACGGGTCGATACTTGGTCGCGTCGGGAGAATTGGTGCTGGGCCGGACGCCCAACACCGCCTCTCGACTCATAGGCTCCAGGCGTTTGCCGCAAGGCGCCTCCCGTCGCCTGGATCCACTACATACCCCCCAAGTAAGGCCCCTGAGACGTACCCCTGCCCGTCCTGACGGGGCCTAGTTGCAAGAGACCGGCCGCCAGGAAGGCGGTCGGTCTTCGTTAGCGGCCGCTTCGGCCGCGATCTGATTAGGTGGGTCAATGACGCCGTCCCCGGAGCCGCCCGCCGCCAAGATCTTCGACGAGTGGGAGATCGAGCTCCATGGCCACCGGGTGATCTACCGGATCGCGGGCGACGGGCCGCCGGTGGTGCTGATCCACGGCATGGTCAACTCCTCGAAGCACTGGGAGAGCGTGGCGCTCCGCCTCGCCCACCGCTACACCGTGGTCGCGCCGGACCTGCTCGGTCACGGCGACTCGGCGGCGGTCCGCGGTGACTACTCCCTCGGCGCCCACGCCTGCAGCATCCGCGATCTGGTCACCACGATCGGCATCGACCGCGCCACCATCGTCGGACACTCCCTCGGCGGCGGGATCGCGATGCAGTTCTTCTACCAGTTCCCCCAGCGCGTCGAGCGGCTTGCCCTGATCTCGACCGGCGGACTCGGCCACGACGTCAGCCCGTTGCTCCGCGGAGCGGCCCTCCCGGGCGCCTCCCTGGGGATCTGGCTGGTCGCCAACCGCCGCGTCCGCGAGGCGCTCGACCGCGCCGGCGAGCGGATGCGCACCCGCGGCAGCCGCAAGGGCGTCTACCTGCAGGCGATCGCGAGGGCGATGCGACCGGTGCAGGAGGCGGCGGCGCGCCGGGCCTTCCTGCAGACGCTGCGCTCGGTGATCGACGTCCGCGGCCAACGGGTGAGCGCGATGGATCGCCTCTACCTGCTCGGCCAGCTGCCGACCCTGATCGTCTGGGGCGAGCGCGACAACACGATCCCGCTGGAGCACGGCCTCGCCGCCCGCGAGCAGATCCCCAACAGCCGCTTCGTCACCCTGCCGAAGGCCGCCCACTTCCCGAACCTGGAGGACCCTGAGGGCCTCGCTGAGGCATTGCTCGCCTGGCTCGACGAGACCGAGCCCGGACTGATCGAGGACTCCGCGTGGGGGCAGATCGTCGGCGCCCGCTCCCCGCGCCGCCAGCGCCTCGGTGCTACGCCGTGGCCAGCGCCACCGAGTGGTTCGACCGGATGAGGTCGTCCGGGTCCCAGCTGCGCTTCACCTGAGCCAGCCGCCGGCAGGTCTCCTCGGGCAGGATCGCGTCGACGTCGCAGGGCCGCTCAGCGTAGTTCAGGTAGCCGTCGGGCGCCGCCCACGGCTGCATCGTGTCGACCAGCTTGTCCAGGTGCGCGGTGATCGGCTCCCTCAATGCCGGGTCCATCAGCATGCCGATCCCGAGCAGCACGAACTCGCCGTCGAGCTTGTCGAGCGCGCCGCCGTTCTCCGCCGGCCGCGCGAGCGCGCCGCCCAGGTGACGAAGCTCCGCGAGCAGCAGCGGTGAATCGGACTCCGGCCCCGCGACCTCGAGGAAGGCCTCGAGCGCATCATCGGACAGCTCCCCGAGGATGGCGTGATGGCCCAGCCCGGGCACGGGCGGCTCGGGATCCATGGCGATCCGGCTGAGACCCGGCACGGGGATCTGCGCGAAGCTGTCCATCACCGGCTCGCCGATCTCCCGCAGCGGCGCGATCGCCCTCTTCCCCTCCTCCTCGCTGCCGATGCAGGCGGCCGCGATCGCCAGGACCTTCTTGTCCCGGAGCGGCTCCGGGACGTCCGGGATCGGCGGCAGATGCAGGAACCGCATCATGCTGCCGACTTCCTCGGGCAGCTCGGCGGTCCAGTCGCGATAGGCGCGGAGCCCGTCGGCGGCGGCCTCGGCGGGGAACAACAGGGCGCCGGCGTATGCCTCCGCGATCGGCAGAAGATCGACGTGGAGTGCGGTGACTATGCCGTAGTCGCCACCGCCCCCGCGCAGGGCCCAAAAGAGCTCCGGATCGGTCGTGTCGTCGACCGTGCGCGCCTCGCCGTCGGCGGTCACCAGCTCGATCGAGCTCACCCGGTTGCAGGCCCAGCCGTACTTGCGGCCGAGCCAGCTCAGTCCTCCCCCGAGCGTGTACCCGACGACGCCCACGTTCGGCGAGGTGCCCGGCATCGAGCACATCCCCTTCTTGATCGCCGCCTCAGCGACGTCCAGCGCGAGCGCCCCGGCCTCGACGCGTGCCTTGTCGACCTCGATCTCGACACCGCGCATCCGTTCGGTCTTGATCAGGATCGTCCCGTCCAGCGGCCCGAGCGGCACCGCCCCGTGACCCGTTCCCTGCCCGGTGACCCGCAGGTCGTTCTCGCGTGCGAAGCCGACGACCTTCGCCACGTCATCGGCGCTCTCCACGAAGGCGACCGCGGCGGGGTGCTGATCGGCGGTCAGGTTCCAGGCCTGGCGCGCCTCGTCCCAGTCGGAGTCGCTTGCGGTGGCGACCCGCCCGCGGATCGAGAGAGCGGAGAAGTCCGGCATCGCGGGGCACTCTACGCGGAGCGCGCTCGAGATTGCAACCTCTGGGTCTCAGGCGGGGTGCGGCTTGGCGTCGATCGGCAGATGGGCGACGCGGTCGAAGGCGATACGGGCGAGCAGGGCGCCGAGGATCGCCGCAATTCCCGCCATCACCAGGGCGGCGCGGGGGTCGACCGCCTCCGAAAGCCAGCCCGAGAGGGGCCCGCCGATCGGAGTCGAGCCGAGGAAGACGATCGAGTAGAGGGCCATCACCCGGCCTCGCATGCTCGGCTCGGAGGCGAGCTGCAGGGAGGAGTTGACGCTCGCCGCGAGCGTGACCGTGGCCGCGCCGAGCGGGGCCAGCGCGGCGACCTCGAGCGCCAGGGTGGGGGCGCCGGCGGCGAGCAGGGAGAGGAGGCCGAAGACCAGGGCCGCCCCCACCAGGAGCGCGGGCGTCACCGAGCCGCGGGCGCCGTTGATCAGGGCGCCGATGATCGCGCCCACGCCCATCGCCGCGACCAGCGCCGCGTAGGTCGAAGGGCCACCGTCGAAGGTGAAGCGGGCGAGCAGCGGCAGGACGGCCTGGAAGTTGTAGCCCAGGGTCCCCACGATGGCCATCAGGCCGAGTGGGATCCAGAGCTCGGGAGTACGCCGGACGTAGCGCAGCCCCGCCCGCACCGCTCCGGACTCCGGCGCCGCGACTTCCGAGGGCTGGAGCTTCTCGGTGTCCATTCCGGCCAGCACCCAGATCATGAAGGCGAAGCTCGCCGCGTTGAGGGCGAAGCAGGGCTCGACCCCGACGGTCGCGATCAGGATGCCGGCGAGGGCCGGGCCGATCACCCGAGCGCCGTGGACGAGCACGCTGTTGAGGCTGACGGCGTTCACCACCCGGTCGGAGCCGACCATCTCCATCACGAACGCCTGCCGGGTGGGGTAGTCGACCGAGTTGACGCAGCCGCGCAGGAAGACAAGCGCGAAGACCATCCACGGGACGAGCACGCCCTCGAGCGCCAGGGTCAGCATGGCGAGCGGGGCGATCATGTGCAGGCTCTGGGTGAGCAGCAGCAACCGCCGCTTCGGAACCCGGTCCGCGATCAGCCCGCCCCAGGCGCCGAAGACGAGCATGGGCAGGAACTGAAGGGCGGTTGTCATTCCGACTGCGACGCCGCTGCCGGTCAGCGAGAGCACCACCCAGATCTCGGCGATCATCTGCACCCAATTGCCCGACAGCGAGACGAGCTGGCCGGTGAAGTAGCGGCGGAAGTTGGGGATCGACAGGCTGGCGAGGGAGCGGCCGAGCGCCTCGGTCATTCGAGCATCCCCTCCAGCAGCTCCGCGGCGCGCTCCAGCGTGCGGCGGTCCTCGGCGTCCATCGCGGCGAGGCGCTTGGCGAGGTAGGCAGTTTTCCGCTCGCGCAGGCGCTTGAGCAGCGCTCTTCCCTCGACGGTGACGCTGAGGATCGAGGCCCGCCCGTCGGCGGGATCCCTGACCCGCTCCACCAGGCCCGCCTGCTCCAAGTGCCGGACGATCCGAGTCGCGGTCGGGCGCTTGATCCGCTCGAGCTCGGCCAGCTCGCTGGGCGAGAGCGGGCCGTGTCGCTCGACGGTGGCCAGGGCGGCGGTCTGCGAGGGGCCGAGGTCGATGCCCGCCTCCTGGCGCAGTCGCCGGGCCATGCGGGTGACGGCCAAGCGCAGGCGCGGGGCGAGCTCCTCCTTGATCTCGGTCTGGAAAGTAGTTTGCATCGCTAACTAGGTTAGCAGGCTCTCCAGGGCCGATTAGGGCGCCCTAATCGGATCTGCTACGGTGCCCGCCTCATGGAGGCGAAGGATCAGAGCGGGGGCAGCTACACGCGCCTCGCCTGGTGGCTGAGCGGCCTGGCCGTCGTGGCGGGGCTGGTCTACCTGATGGCGACGGCCGAGACGGGCCCCGCCGACCCGACCGAGGAGCCGATGAGCCACGGTACCGCGGTCTTCAACTCGGGGATGATCGTCTTCCGCGAGGGGCTCGAGGCGATCCTGATCTTCGCCGCCGTCACCGCCAGCTTCCTCGGCGCCAACAAGTCGAAGCGCCGGCCGGTCACGGCCGGGGCGGCGCTCGCCTTCGGCGCGACGATCGTCACCTGGTTCGTGGTCCAGGCCGTCCTCGACGCCGCCTCCCCCCTCGGCCCCAAGCTCGAGGCGATCACCGGCTTCCTGGCGATCGTGGTCCTGCTGGTCGTGCTCAACTGGTTCGTCCACCGCGTCTACTGGACGGATTGGATCGGGCGTCACCATCGCCGCCGCCAGAAGCTGCTCACGCGGACCGGAATGGCGGCGCTGATCGGGCTGGTCGCGCTCGGCTTTACCACGGTCTACCGCGAGGGCTTCGAGGTCGTGCTCTTCCTCCAGAACCTCCAGCTGCAGAACGGAACCTCGACGGTGCTCGAGGGGGTCGCGATCGGCCTGGCCTGTACCGCCGTCGTCGGGGTGCTGACCTTCTGGCTCCACCACAAGCTTCCCTACCGGCGCATGCTGATCCTGACCGGCGTGATGGTGGCGCTCGTCCTGATGGTGATGATCGGCGGGACCGCGCTCTCCTTCGCCGACCTCGGCTGGATCCCCAAGCACGAGACGCCCTTCAGCGTCCCCGAGTGGATGGGCTCCTGGTTCGAGATCTATCCGTACTGGGAGACGATCGGGGCGCAGGTGCTCGCCGGCTTGCTGGTGGTCGGCTCCTACGTCCTCGCCGAGCACGTCAAGGTGCACCGCCGCGTCCGCCGCGGCGAGCAGCCCGCGGTCCGCGCCGAGGCGCCGCCGCCCGCGCTGCCACAGGCCGAAGGCGCCTGAGAAGATCGGCGCGTGCGGCGCTGCCACGGACGACGGATTCGCCCTTGTCCTGTGAGGGTCAGCCGCCGCGGGCGGCGGTGACCAGCTGCGGCGGCGGCTCGATCGTCTTCGCGAGCTCGAACGTCTCGCCGGCGCGCTGCACGCTGATCGGGGCGGGGCTCGGGTCCCCGGTCGGGGTGATCGCGAAGCTGCCGGTGATGCCGTCCTCGACCTGGGTCTCGAAGAGGGCCTCGATCGCGCCCGCCCGGTCGTGGCCGACGCCGATTGCGTCGACCAGCACCTCGGCGGCCTGCCCGGCGTAGGGAGCGAACACCTCGATCGGCTCGCCGCCGACCTCCGACTCGAGCTGGTCGACGAAGTCCGCGCCCGCCCCGGCGAGGGCCTCCGGCACCTTCCCCGGCAGACTCACGTACATCCCCCTGGCGGCCGTCCCGGCCTGGTCGAGCGTCGCGTGCTGGGCGAAGCCGTCCGGGGCGAGCAGCTTGACCGCGCCGTCGTTCGGCCCCAGCGCGGCGACCTTGTCCTTGATCAGCTGCGCCCCGTTCTCCTCGAGGATCGCGCCGAGGAAGAGGGCGTCGGCGCCCGAGGACTTCACCTTCGCCATCAGGTCGGCGTAGCTCTTCGCCTCCGGGTCGTAGTGCTCGACGCCGGCGATGCTCATGCCGAGTGACTTCGCGGCGCCCTCGAAGGTCCGGCCCTGGCCCTCGCTGGTCGGGTCGTCCGACGCGATGAGGATGAACGGCTTCCTGACCGCCTGCTCGTTGGCGAAGCTCGCCATCCCGGCGCCCTGGACCGCGTCGTTGGGCACGACCCGGATGTAGTTGCGCTTGCCGGTTGGGAAATAGACGCCCGGTTCGTCGGGCTCGCAGAGGCTCGGGCTCGGCTCGGTCAGGCAGACGAACGTGTTGCCGGGCGAGACCATCGGCACCCCGCCGCCGGGCGCCTCGTTCAGGATCGGCATCTCGATCCCGGCGCAGCCGGAGTTGTAGGTGCCAATCACGCCGATCACGTCGGGATTGCTCGCGTAGGCCTGGGCGTTCGAGCGGCAGAGCTCCTCGTCCCACTCGCCGGTCGACTCGATCGAGTCGTCGCAGGACTGGAAGGCAACCTGGATGTCAGGCCCCGCCTGCCAGCCCTCGCGCTCGAGCGCCTGGACGATCGCGTCGTTCATCTGCTTCGAGCGCTCGGCCGAGTCTCCCCGCAGAGGCAGGTCGGAGACGATCAGCTTCGATGCCTCGCCGCTGCCCGAGTACTGGACATCGCCGCAGTCGGCGTCGATCGCCTGCACGCTGCTCACCTTGTCGTTGTCGTCGTCCCCTCCGCAGGCGGCGAGCCCGAGCGCGGCCGCGAGGGCCAGGCAGACGAGCAGGGCGGGTGCGTGACGCCTAAGCACGGACGGCCACCCTATTCGCGCGCTCGGCGGAAACGCATCCTTAGAAGCCCGCGATCACGCAGGGTCTCAGGCGGCGGCCTTGGCGGCCTGGCGCTCCGGCGCGATCCGCACCACGTCCCAGGCCAGGCCGAGCTTCTCGAGGCCCCAGATCACCGCCGCGGAGGGATCGATCTGATGGCGCTTCAGCCCGTGGACCGCCGAGGTCGGGAAGGCGTGGTGTGAGTTGTGCCAGGCCTCGCCGAAGGTCGGCAGGGCCAGCCAGGCGAGGTTGCGCGACTCGTCGGTGGTCTCGAAGTCCCGCTTGCCGAACATGTGGCAGAGCGAGTTGATCGAGTAGGTGACGTGGTGGAGCACGAAGATCCGCACCGCGCCACCCCAGAGCAGCCCGGTGACGCCGGCCATCGCGGTGCCGCCGATCGCCACCCCGAGCCCGAACGGGACCGCCAGGCCGACGACGGCCCAGAGCAGGAAGGTGCGGTCGATCATCCGGCTGACCGGATCCTTGAGCAGGTCCGGCGCGAAACGCGTCTTCGAGCCCCGCTGGGTGTGGAGGAAGAGCCAGCCGAGATGGGCGTGGAAGAAGCCCTTGAATTGGGCCAGCACGCCCTCGCCGTGGCCGACGTGGGGGCTGTGCGGGTCGCCCTCCTCATCGGAGAAGGCGTGGTGCTTGCGGTGATCGGCGACCCAGGAGATCAGCGGACCCTCGATCGCCGCCGAGCCGAGCGCCCCGATCACGGCGCGGGTGGCCGGGCCGGTCTTGAAGCTTCGGTGGGTGAAGAGGCGATGGAAGCCGACCGTGATCCCAAGCCCGGTCGGGATGTAGACCAGCGCGAAGACGACCAGATCGCTCCAGCGCAGCCAGCTACCCGCGAGCTGCCAGACGACGAAGCCCAGCATCAGGAATGGGACGACGGTGAGGAGACCGGTGATGATCCGGTCGCGCGTCTCGTGCTCGACGGGTTGAATCGCCTCGGCGAGCGGCTTGCGGGGTCGAGTCGAGGGCTTGGAAGGCTCCGCCGTTGCCGACGACCCGGTGGGGGGCGTTGTCACTCCGGCGGCAACGTCCGACATCTGGATCTCCTTTGTTTGGTCCTGACCGAGCCCGCTCCGGCTGTTGCCGTTTCGTCTCGAGTCCCGGGGCCACGGACCCTAGCGGCATTTCCTCAATCTGTGGTGAGGGATTCGGCCTGCCTAACAAGAAGTGAATCTCGAGTCCCGCTAGGGTCGGGACATGCCGACCGAGCCCCTGGTCAGAGAGATCGAGCGGGCCTTTCCGGAGCGCCCCTTCACGATCGAGCTCTGGGACGGCTCGAAGATCCCCTCCACCAACGGGGCCGGGCCGATCTTCAGGGCCCGGTCGAAGGACGCGCTCGCCCACGCGATCGCCGCCCCGGGTCAGCTCGGCCTCGGCCGCGCCTACGTCTCAGGCGAGATCGAGGTCGACGACATGGACGCGGTGATCGGTCTGCTCAACGACTGGCGGCCGCCACCCGTCGGCGCCGCGACCAAGGCGCGTCTGATCGGGGCCGCCCTGCGAGCCGCCGGAGTGCGGCGCCCGCCGCCCGCGCCGAAGGCAGAGCTCCACCTCCGCGGTCGCAAGCACACCACCGAGCGCGATCGCGAGGCGGTCCGCCACCACTACGACGTCGGCAACGAGTTCTTCTCGCTCTTCCTCGACCGCTCGATGACCTACTCCTGCGCGTTCTTCTCGCGGGTGCCGAAACGCAAGGGCCTCCTCTCCCGCGAGGCTGCGCCCACCCTGGAGGAGGCTCAGGAGGCGAAGCTCGAGCTGGTCTGCACGAAGCTCGGCCTGCGGCCCGGCGAGCGCGTCCTCGACGTCGGCTGCGGCTGGGGCAGCTTCGTGATCCACGCGGCGCAGCGCCACGGCACGGACGCCGTCGGGATCACCCTGTCCGAGCCGCAGGCCGAGCTCGCGCGCGAGCGGGTCGCCGAGGCAGGCCTCTCCGATCGCGTCGAGATCCGCGTCCAGGACTACCGTGAGCTGGCCGGCGAGAGCTTCGACGCGGTCGCCTCCATCGGGATGGTCGAGCACGTCGGCGAGGCGCAGATCGACCGCTACGCCGAGCAGCTCGCCTCGATGCTGCGCCCCGGCGGGCGGCTGCTCAACCACGGCATCTCGCGGCTCCGGCACGGCAGCGTCGAGGGCGGCCCCTTCTCGGAGCGCTACGTCTTCCCGGACGGCGAGACGCTCCAGGTCTCGCGCGTGATCCTGGCGCTGGAGCGGGCCGGTTTCATCTGTCGGCACGTCGAGGAGTTCGGCGCCGACTACGCCGAGACCCTCGGGCATTGGGTCCGCAACCTCGACGACAACCTCGAGCGAGCCGAGGAGCTCGCCGGGCCGGAGCGGCTGCGGGTCTGGCGGCTCTACCTGCGCGCCGCTCGCAACGGCTTCGAGATCGACTTCACCTCGGTCTATCAAGTCCTCTGCCGCCTGGGCGAGGCGTAGCGGCACGCCGGGATCGCCTCTTCCGTCCACCGGGCTGCTACCGTGGTCCCCGTTAGGCCGGTGATACCGGCAGAGATGTGCGTAGCGCTCGCGTTGTTGCAGATTGCTTCCTCGCGTTCGCAGCACACGTAAGAGGAGGCGATATGCCTACCGGAACCGTTAAGTGGTTCAGTAACGACAAGGGCTACGGGTTCATTACGCCCGACGACGGCTCGAACGACGTATTCGTTCACTTCAGCTCGATCGAGGGCGACGGCTACCGTTCGCTCGAGGAGGGCGCGAAGGTCGAGTACGAGACCGAGGCCGGCCCCAAGGGCCCGGCCGCGACCGGCGTCAAGCAGGTCGCGTAGGGAGCCGCAAAGCTTCTGACGTTGTGTGAAGGCGGCCCCATTGGGGCCGCTTTCTTTACGTGCGACACCGTGCCCGACTCGTCACGTTCGACGTGGATCTCTGCACGGCGCGCATGTAGCCTGAGCTCAAGTGGAGAGCTCAGCCTGGACCAACGAGCGGCTTGACGATCTCGCCGAGTCGACGCGCAGCGGTTTCGCGCGGGTCGATCAAGATATACGCGACCTCCGAACTGAGATGCGCGATGAGTTCAAGGGGGTGCGCAGCGAGATGCGCGATGGGTTCAGGGAACTCCGCGGAGAGATCAACGACCTGCGTCTGGAATTCAGGTCGGTGATGTTCCGCGTCGGCGGCGGAATCATCGTCGCCTTGATCGGCGTGATCGCCGCCATCCTGGCGGGCGGCGGCTGAACGAGCGCGGTTCCGCAGAACCGCCTACCGGTGGGTGACGCCCTCCTTGACGAAGTTCGCCAGCCGCGGCCCGTCGACGACGACGCCCTCGAGCGCCTCGTCGATCGCGTCCAGGGTGTCCTGAGATAGCTCGACGCCCGCGGCCTCGGCGTTCTGGTGCACCTGCTCGGGGCGGGAGGCGCCGATGATCACCGAGGCGAGGTTCTCCTGGCGAAGGCACCAGGCGAGCGCCATCGTCGCCATGCTGACTCCCGCCTGCTCGGCGATCGGGACCAGCCGCTGCACCGCCTCGAACAGCTCGTCCGAGCGGTAGCGGTCCATCGCCCAGTTCATCGAGTCGGAGGCGGCGCGCGAGTCCTCCGGCGGCGGCTCGCCCGGCCTGTACTTGCCGGTCAGCACCCCCTGGGCGAGCGGCGACCAGACGATCTGGGAGATGCCGTGCTCCTCGCAGAAGGGGATCAGCTCGGCCTCGGGCGCTCGCCAGATCATGTTGTACTGGGGCTGGGAGGAGGCGAACTTCTTGGTGTCAGGGACCTCGAGTGAGGCCTGGATCTGCTCGACGGTCCACTCACTGAAGCCGATCTCGCGAGCCTTGCCGGCCTCGCAGACCTCGGTGAGCGCCTCCATCGTCTCCTCGATCGGGGTGTCGGGGTCGGGGCGGTGGCACTGGTAGAGGTCGACGTAGTCGGTCTTGAGGCGCTCCAGGGAGGCATCGATCTGCTTGTGGATCTGCTCGCGGGAGAGGCCGCGGTCGGTCTCCGACATCGGGAAGAAGACCTTGGTGGCGAGGATGTAGTCCTCGCGCTTGAAGTCGGAGAGGATCTCGCCCCAGGCGGCCTCCGCGGCGCCGCCGCCGTAGACGTTGGCGGTGTCGAAGAAGTTGATCCCTGCCTCGAAGGCGGCGCGGGTGCAGGCCTCGGTCTGCTCGCGCTCCACCCCGGCCCCGTAGGTGAGCCAGGAGCCGAGCGAGATCTCGGAGACCTCGATGTCCGAGCTGCCGAGCCTGCGGAACCTCACTCGCCGCACCCTACCGGTGGGCGACGGCGGGCTTGCCCGGGGCCCCCCTGCGGAGTAGGGTCGAAGGGGCGACGACGTCTAGGGGAGAGGAGAGACGAATGGCTGACGCCGGACTGTTCATCGGGTGGGGTCAGGTCGTGCGCGGACGCGAGAAGCGCGCGGTTCAGGTGTTTAACGAGAGCGTCGAGTACTGGGGTGGTTTGCAGGGGGACGGCAAGATCGAGAACTTCGAGGTCGTTCTCCTGACGCCACACGGTGGCGACTTGCAGGGTTTCGCGCTGCTGCGCGGGAGCGAGGAGCAGGTCACCGCGCTGCTCGCCGACGAGGAGTTCCAGCGCCGGGTGATACGAGCGGACCAGATCATCGAGAGCCAAGGTGTCGTCACCGCGACCCTCGGCGAGGGCATCGGCCGGGCGATGGCCCAGTACCAGGGCGAGGTCGACGACTTGGGCTAGCGGCAGCGCGGCGAGTCGCGACCCGCGAGTTAGCTCCGGGAACCAGCAGCGGACCCGCCCGGCGGTCCTGAAACCCCGCCGGGCGGCCCCTCCGTGTTAGGTCAGCTCCAGGCGGCCGTCCAGGCCTCCTGGTCGGGCTTGTTCTCGCACCGCGCGATCTTGCCGTCCTTCATCTCGAAGACGTGCTCGAAGGCGGCGTCGAGCTCCGCGCCGCTCTTCGCCTTGCCCGTGAAGCGGCCGGTGACGACGATCTGGTCGCCCTGGTCGTCGAAGTTCTCCGGCTCGGCCCGGAACTCGTCGAAGTACTGCGGCACGGCGCTGAATACGTCGTCCCCGACGCTCTGCGGGCCGCGGAAGGTCCCGGAGGGAGCGTTGCCGCCGCCGGGCTCGACCCACTCGACGTCGGGATCGAGCCTCTCGAGCACCCCTCCGGGGTTGCCGCTGTTGAAGTCCTCGTAGCCGCCCCGAACGGTCTCCACGTCCTGTTCCGACATGATTCCTCCTCTCCTCGCCTTTGCCCCCGCGCCAACCTTATGCCGGTAGTGGCGGGGAGACAAGGCTCGCCGGAGCCTCAGCTGAGCCGCGCGGCTTCGCGCGCGGCGTCCCAGCCGAGGTACCTGTCGAGCGGTCCCCGCCCTGCCGTCGCGCCCGCAGCTGAGCGGCCGCTACTGGGCGGCCTCGGCGTCGCGCTCTCTCCCTCGGCGGTGAAAGAACGCCGCAAAGGATCCGGCCAGTGCCGCCACGACCGAGATCGCGTACGCCTCCAGCAGCACGTCGATCACCCGAGCTCCGGTGCTGACGGGGTTGTGCAGCGAGGAGGAGACGGTGAGCAGCTGGGAGCTGACCCAGAAGATCGAGTCGCCGAAGTTCGTGATCTCGGTCCCGGTGGCGTGGCGCTCGAGCAGGAGCACCGCCACCGAAGCGATCAGGTCGACCACCGCAGTGAAGACGACGAGCGCCGCGATCCGGTCCCTGAGGTGGGAGTGCGTCGGCGTCTCCCCGTGGATCACCCGCAGAGCGTCTTCCCACGCAGCTCGAGTGGCTCGCATCATCTGGCCCACGGCCGCCCGAGTATCTCGACCGCTCCGGCTGTCACCCCGGCCGGAGAATTTTCGGCGCCGTGGCCTTATCGGTGGCTCCTCGACTCAGAGGGCCGCGTCATCGACCTCACCCTCGCCCCGCGCGAGGCCTCGAGCTTCCCGTTCCACCGCGGCCAGCGCCGTCCCTTCCGCTACACGCCGGCCGGGGTCTCACGTCGCGCGCAGATGATCGTGGAGCGCGTCAAGGCAAAGCGTGGCTGAGGGCGGACGCCGGGACTATCCTGGGCCGGCGATGGCGCGCGAGAGGTGGACCGACGAGCGGCTCGACGATCTCGCCGATGTGACGCGTACCGGCTTTGAGCGCGTGGATCGGAACTTCGAGCGTGTTGATGCCGCTTCGAGCAGGTCGATCGCCGCTTCGAGCAGGTGGGCGAGGACATCCGCGAGCTCCGCCAAACGATGCTGCGTGGCGGCGCCGCCCTGATCGGCACGCAGATGATCGGCTTCCTCGGCGTGATCGCCACGATCCTCGCGCGCGGCGCCTGAGCCCCTCGATCCGACCGCACCCTCCGCGAGGCTAGTTGGGTGAGCAGCGGGGGCGAGCATATGGCGCAGGCCGCTTTTCCAGAGATGGAGGAGGCGAGGGCTGCGCTGCACGGGCTGGAGGGGCTCGAGGCCGAGCCCTCGTGGGCCGCGCGCGTCTACGAGGGCCCGCGGGACCCCGACGCGCTCCTCGCCCACCTCGGCTACGAGGGCTTCCGAGCGGGGCAGCGGGAGCCGGTCGAGGCGGCGCTCGCCGGCCGCGACTCGCTGGTGGTGATGCCGACCGGCGGCGGCAAGTCCCTCTGCTACCAGCTCCCCGGCCTCGCCTCGGATCGACTAAGCATCGTGGTCAGCCCGCTGATCGCGCTGATGGCCGACCAGTGGAGGCGGCTGAGCGCCGACGGCCACCCGGCGGTGATGATCGCCTCGGGCCTCCCCGATCAGGTGGCGCGCGACGCGATGGCGCGGATCCGCGGCGGCAGCGCCCGGATCGTCTACTGCTCGCCGGAGCGCTTTGCCTCCCCCGCCTTCATGGATGCGGTCGGGCGGCGCGAGGTTGACCTGCTCGCGGTCGACGAGGCCCACTGCATCTCGGAGTGGGGCCACGACTTCCGCCCCGACTATCTGCGCCTGCCGCGGGTGCTCGAGCGGCTCGGGCGCCCCACCGTGATGGCCTGCACCGCGACCGCGACCCAGGAGGTGGCGAGTGAGATCTCCCAGCGCCTCGGCCTGCGCGACCCGCTGCTGGTCCGGGCGGGCTTCGATCGCCCCAACCTCTCCTTCGACATCGTCTGCTTCGAGGGCAAGGGATCGAAGGCGCGCAAGCTGGCGATGCTGCTGCACGGCCTCCGCGACCCCGACAATCGCCCGGCGATCGTCTACTGCGGCACCCGAAAGGACACCGAGGAGGTCGCCCAGTCCCTGCGCGAGGCCGGCCTGGCCGCCGCCAGCTACCACGCCGGGATGGACCCCGACGAGCGCGCCTCCGCCCAGCACCGCTTCATGACCGGCGACGCCGAGGTGATCACGGCCACCAACGCCTTCGGGATGGGAGTCGACAAGGCCAACGTGCGCTCGGTCTGGCACTGGGCGATCCCGACCAGCGTCGAGGCCTACTACCAGGAGGCCGGTCGCGCGGGCCGCGACGGCCTCCCCGCCCGAGCCGTCCTCCTCGCCGGCCGCTCCGACCTGGGCCGCCTGGTCCGCTTCATCCAGTTGCGAGAGGTCGAACCCGAATCCGTCTCCCTCTACGCCCAACGCCTCAAGGCCGGCTCGGACTCAGACGCCCGCCTCACCATCGAGAGCCCCCGCGACGACCAGGACCGAGTCAAGCTCGCGATCGCCGAGCGGGCCGGCGCCTTCGAGGTCGAACCCGCCCCCGGAGGCCGCCTGGAGCTCCGCTTCAACGACCGCATCAACCTGGCGGCGGCCCGAGCCGCGTGCAAGGCGGCGACGGACCGCTCGTGGCGCGCGTATCGGGCGGTCGAGTCGTTCGCCTTCGGCGAGGACTGCCGGCGCCGCCGGCTGCTCGACCACTTCGGCGACTCCACCACCGGCGCGCCCGAGGGTCGCTGCTGTGACGTCTGCGATCCGGACCCCTGGCTCCCGTCACCCGACGAGCTCGAGATCAGCTCGAACCGCCGAAGTAGCAGGCCCTCTACTCCCCCGGTCGACCTCTCACCGGAGGACGAAACGCTGCTCGAGGCGCTCAGGGCCTGGCGGCTCAAGGTCGCGCGCGGAAAGCCGGCGTACACGGTCGCCAACAACCGAACGCTCGAAGGAATCGCAGCAACCCGGCCATATGACGAAGCCAGCCTCGCCGAGATCCACGGCGTCGGCCCCACGTTCCTCAGGCGCCATGCCGAC
>JBKOYL010000106.1:0-8792 GCA_046725395.1 Actinomycetota bacterium
ACGCGCCGGGAGTGGCTGCAGGGTCGCGGCCTGGGTCAGCAGAGGCTGATCGGCTCACGCTGGTCGGGCGAGGCGTTTGCCGTCCGCGAGCTCTTGGAGCGCAACCTCGTCCCCTTCACCTGGCATGACCTCGCCACCGACAAGGAGAGCAGGGTCCTGCTGGATGGGCTCGGCATCGGGGACGCCGACTGCCCGGTCCTGGTCCGCTCCGACAGCGTCATCCGCAAGGCCACGGTGACGTCGGTCGCCGATGAGCTGGGCCTGCGAGCGCAGGTCGACGGCCAGACCTTCGACGTGGTCGTGCTCGGCGGCGGCCCCGCCGGTTTGGCCGCGGCGGTCTACGCCTCCTCGGAGGGCCTCACAACGCTGGTGATCGAGCGCTTCGCCCCCGGCGGACAGGCGGGCACGAGCGCTCGAATCGAGAACTATCTCGGCTTCCCCACCGGCCTTACCGGCGCGGAGCTCACCCGGCGGGCGACGCTTCAGGCGCGCAAGTTCGGCGCCGTGATCTCCAGCGTCCATGAGGGCTCTCATGTCTCGGAGCCCGAGGCTGACGGCTTCCGCGAGGTCGGGCTTGGCGACGGTCAGCGGGTGCGGGGCCGAGCCGTGGTCCTGGCTCCGGGCGCGGACTATCGCCGGCTGCCGGCCGAGAACGCGGAGCGTTTCGAAGGTCTCGGCCTGTATTACGCAGCGACCCATATCGAGGCTCAGCAGTGCTCGGGGGACGATGTCGTCGTCGTCGGCGGAGGGAACTCAGCCGGCCAGGCGGCGGTCAAGCTTGCGGAACACGCGCGCCAGGTCCATCTCGTGGCCCGGCGGCGACTGGAGTTGGCGATGTCGCGCTATCTGGTCGATCAAATCGAAGCCAGATCGAACGTCCGTGTCTGGACGGGCTGTGAGGTGAGTGCGCTGGAAGGTGACGACAAGCTCGAGGGCGTGGTGATCTCGGGCGCCGGGCCCGATCTTCGCGTCGAGACCTCGGCGGTGTTCGCGATGATCGGCGCCACTCCGAGGTCGGAGGGGCTGGTCGATTTCGTCGGTCAGGACGACAAGGGCTTCGTGGTCACCGGCGAGGAGGCGGGCCGCCACCCGGACTTCTTCCGGCACTGGGACGGGTCGGACCGAGGCCCGCTGATGCTCGAGTGCACGCGTCCCGGAGTGTTCGCGATCGGCGACGTCCGCAGAGGCTCGACCAAACGCGTGGCGGCGGCCGTTGGGGACGGCGCGCTGGTCGTCCGCTCCATCCACGCCTCGCTCGGTCCGCGTCAGACCTAGCCAGGACCCGCCTCATCTGAGTTCAGCCGCCGGATCCTCTTGCGTCCGCCCCAGCTAGAGGCGGCTCTCGGGTTAAGGACCTTTGGGTCCTTCGTGGGTTCGAACACCCTCCGCCAGGCCCCGGATCCGGCTTGCTGGAGCCGTATCCGGGGAGGGGACGTATCGCGGGAGCCCTCGTGTGAGGACCCCCGCGACGTCGCCGAACCTCCTCAGACGGGCGCCCGCTCGTCCTCGCCGTACACGATGATCCCGTGCACGACCCAGACGCAGAGCACGAAGAGGGCGAGCGACCACCAGGGGTAGTTGCCGCCGATCGAGAGCAGTGCTCCGATCGCGCCGAGGCTGCCGCCGACGATTCCGATCACCCGCCCGTATACGTTGCCAGCCATCAGCGAGAACCCGCCGGTCAGCTGGATCACGCCGAGGATGATCAGCACCCAACCCAGCGTGTTGAGGTTCGTGAGGATGTACCTCGTGTCGTTGGTGAAGATGTTCGCGTCGTCGAGCGCGCCGATCCCGTAGATGATGTTGAGCGTGCCCAGTACCAGCAGCATGACCGCCGCGAACACGACCCGACCTGCACCTCTCAATTGGCACTCCTTTCGTTGACCGCGGCCGCTGGTGCGGCCTGTCGTCGGCGATCAAGTCGAGGCCGACGTGTGGGCGACCGTAAAGCGGGACCCGGACGGCAACCTCACCCGGATGGGGTGAATTGGCGCTTGGTCAGGCCTCGGCGGCCTCGGCCCGAGCGAGGTCAGCCGAGATCCGCACCAGCGCCGAGGTGATCGGAGCGGCCAGGATCAGGCCGACCGCGCCGAACAGCGCCCCGCCGGCGATGGTCACCACCAGGACGGCCAGGGGATGTATCCCGAGGGCCGCTCCGTATGCGATCGGCTGCACGATCTGCTGCAGGGGCCCATTCGAGAGCAATTGGATGACAACCATGCCCGCGGCGGCCTCCGTGCTCCCTCCCCCCAGCGCCACCAGCACGGAGAAGGCGCCGGCGCTCCAGGCGCCCAGGTACGGGATGTAGGCGCCGATGAAGGTCACGACCGCGATCGTCCCCGGCAGCGGGACGCCCAGGAGCAGCGCTCCGCCCCCGACGAGGAGCGCGTTGAAGCCGGCGACGATCGTCACCCCCAGGAAGTAGCCGCGCAGCGACTGCAACGTGCGACCCGTGACGGTGCGTGCCACCTCGGGGGGTACGCCCATGTGGCGCTCCGCCCACGACCGGATCGTCGGACCGTCCTTGAGCAGGAAGACGAGCGAGAGCGCGGTCATCGCGAGGAAGAAGACGAGGGAGGAGAGCTTCTCGATCCCGATTGCTGCGCCGTGGACGAGGGCCTTGTAGCTGTCGCTCGCTCCTGAGCTGGCGTCCTGGTTCGCCTGATGAGCCTTGCCGTCGCTCACCCCAATGTCCTTGAGCCAGCCTTCGATCTCGCCGGCGCCTTTCTTCAGCGCGTTGCCGATGCTGGCCGACTCGCTGGTGATCCCCGTGAGGATCAGATAGGTCGCGAGGGCGCCGACGCCGAGGATCAACAGCAGTACCAGCACCGCCCCGAGACTCCGGGGAACCCTGTGCCGCGCCAGGAGCGAGACCAGCTGACCGGCTACCGCCGCGATCACCCCCGCCACGAGCACCGGGATCACGATGACGCTGGTCAGCGAGGCGAGCCAGACCAGCCCCACCAGGAGGACGGTGACTCCCACCAGGAGCCACGCGGTGAACCCGGCATCGCGCAGCCACCCGGGCGCCTGGAAGATGCCGGACAGCTCGGCGGCATCGATCTCGATGTACTCCTCCTGGCGCTCCTCCGCGCTCGCGCCGCGTCGTCGCACCCGTCCACGCAGGAATGGCATCGCGACAATCAAAGCGCGGTGTTCGGACGGCGCATCACCCGGAGCGGGTGATGCGCGTCCGGGCGAGGGGGTGTCTGATTGTGCGATGCGGATCGTGCCGATCTCCGCTGACGAGATGGAGTCGGGCCAGTCCAGCGGGGTGGCGAAGGTGACCTACATCGGCCATGCGACCACGCTGCTAGAGCTCGGTGGCACCGTCGCGCTCACCGACCCGGTTCTGGGGCGCTGGGTTGGCCCCCTCCACCGGCAGGTGCCGCTGCCGACCCCTTCGCCGTTCGACGTCGCCGGGGTGGTGCTGATCTCGCATCTACACCGCGACCATCTCGATCGCCCATCGCTGCGCCGCTTGCGCGCCGGGACTGTGCTGGTGGCGCCGCGGGGAGCGGCCCGGGTTCTGCGCGGGTTGCCGGGTGCCAAGGTCAAGGAGGTGTCGGCCGGCGAGGCCGTCTCGGTCGGGGAGGTGACGATCACCGCCGTCCCGGCGGTCCACGATCAGCGCCGCGATCCGTGGGGACCCCGGGCGCAGCCGCTCGGCTACGTGGTCGACTCCGGACGCTGCCGGATCTACTTTCCGGGCGACACCGACCTCTTCCCCGGGATGGCGGAGCTGCGGCCGCTCGACGTCGCCATGCTGCCGGTTTGGGGTTGGGGTGCGACGTTAGGGCCCGGGCACATGAATCCGAGACGGGCGGTGGAGGCCCTTGACCTTCTCACGCCCCGAATCGCAATCCCGATCCACTGGGGGAGCCTCTATCCGGTCGGGCTGAAACGGATCCGGCCCAAGCCCCTATCGGAGCCGCCGCTCGCCTTCAAGCGCCTCGCCGCCGCGCTCGCCCCGGAGGTAGAGGTGTGCATCCTCGAGCCCGGGCGGTCGGCCACCATCGGCGACGCAGAGGAGGGCTGATGCGGGTTGCGCGGGGCGTCCGCCGTCTCGCCGGAGCGGTCATCCGGGCGCTCGTCCTCTGGGCGCTCGTGGCGCTCGTCTTCTGGTTCGCCGTCGGCCTGATCCCGGGCATCGCGCTGCCGAGCTTCCGGGCGGCTCTGCTGGTCACGGCGCTGATCGCGGCGCTCAACGCCGTGCTCTGGCCTCTCGTCATCCGGATCGTGCTGCCCGTGACCGTGCTCACCTTCGGGCTCGGCTCGCTGATTCTGAGCGCGGCGCTGATGATCCTGGTGATCGACTGGGTCGACGGGAGCCGACCCGGCATCCTCGCCGCGGTCGCCGCCTCCGTCGTGCTCTCGGCCGCGCTGATGATCCTGACCCCGGCGCTCAGCTTCGACGACGACGCCCGCCAGCTCCGAATCGTCCGCCGGCGCGCGAGGCGGGTCAGGGAGTCGAACCGCACCCACGTGCCCGGCGTGATCATGTTCGAGATCGACGGCCTCGCCGAGCCGGTACTGCAGCGGGCTCTGCGCGATGGGCACGCGCCGACGATGGCGCGCTGGCTCGAAGGTGGAAGCCACCGGATCATCCCGTGGGAATGCGACCTCTCCTCCCAGACCGGCGCGAGCCAGGCCGGCCTGCTGCTCGGCAGCAACCACGATATGCCGGCCTTCCGCTGGTACGAGAAGGAGACCGGCCGGACGATGGTCTCGAACCACCAGAAGGACGCCGCCGAGATCGAGCGCCGCCGCTCCGACGGCGGAGGGCTGCTCGCCGCGGGCGGCGCGAGCCGCGGGAACATGTTCTCGGGGGACGCCCCGCGCTGCTCGGCCACGATGAGCGCGGTCAAGGACCGGAGCAGATCCAGCGCCCGGGAGTACTTCGCCTACTTCGCCGATCCGTACGGCTTCACGCGCACGATCGCGCTCTACCTCTGGGACGTGCTCCTGGAGCGGAGGGCCGCACGCCGGCAGAGGCGCTCAGGCGCGGACCACATCGATCGTGGCGGGCTCTATCCCTGGATGCGAGGTGCGATCACCGTGGTGATGAGGGACCTCAACGTCGCCACGCTGATGGGCGACATCGTCGAGGGCGTGCCGGTGATCTACTCGACGTTCGTCGGCTATGACGAGGTCGCCCACCACTCGGGCATCGAGGAGCCCGACGCGTTCGCGGTGCTCAGGCAGCACGACGCCCAGCTCGCCCGGCTCCAGAAGGCGATCGAGCAGGCGCCGCGGCCCTACCACCTGGTCGTTCTATCCGACCACGGCCAGAGCCAGGGGCGCCCGTTCCGGCAGCGCTACGACGTCGAGCTCGGGGAGCTAGTCGAGCAGTCGCTGCGCGCCGGGGAAGTGTTCGCACCCGCTCCCTCCGACGAGGGGCTCAGCACTGTAGGGGGAGCGCTCACGGACGCGCGCGACGAGGACGGCGCCGGCGCCCGGGTGCTCGCCCGCGCGACACGCGGAAGCATGGTCGAGGACGAGGTGGTGCTCGGACCGAACCGCGAAGCCGTCGAGGCCGAGCGGGCCGACGCTTCGGGCCACGAGGCGGTCGTCCTCGCCTCGGGCGGCCTCGGTCTGATCTATCTGACCGAGCGCCCTGAGCGGCTGACGATGGGCGAGATCGAGCGACTGCATCCCATGCTGATCCCCGCCCTGGTGGGCCATTCCGGCATCGGCTTCGTGATGATTCGCACCGACCAGGGAGAAGCGATCGTCCTCGGCGGCTACGGATCCCGTCTGCTCGCTGACGATTCGGTGGCGGGGGTGGACCCCTTGCAGCACTTCGGTGAGAACGCTGCCGATCACCTGCGAAGGACCGACGGATTTCCCCACTGTCCCGATCTCCTGGTCAACTGCATGTACGACCCGGAGAGCAACGAGGTGGCGCCGTTCGAGGAGTTCATGGGCTCCCACGGGGGCATCGGCGGCTGGCAGAGTCGGCCGTTCGCGCTCGTGCCGAGTTCCTGGGGAACTCCGGATGCCCCGATCGTCGGGGTCAGGGCGATGCACGACGCGCTTCGTGGCTGGCTCGCGGAGAGCGGACTCGAGCTGCGCCCGCACTCGGCCGGGCTGGCCGATGCGTCGAAGATGTAAACGAGATCTTGGACGGGCCGCCGCCACGGCCTGCGTTATGGTCGCCATTGTCGGGGTCCAGGATGGATCCCGGTCCGAAGGAGCTGCCCGATGCTCGAACTCCGGGGTACATGGGGAGATGCGCCTCCGGCGGCCGTGCCGCTGGTGGGCCGTCCCCGCCTGATCAAGCGGCTCGAGGGCGCCGGCACGCCTGTCGTGCTCCTGAACGCGCCGTCGGGTTACGGGAAGTCCGTGCTGTTGGCGCAGTGGGCGCAGCAGGATCCGCGCCGTTTCGAAGCAGTCCTGCTCAACGGCGACCACAACGATCCCGTGGTGCTGATCAACTCGGTCATCGAGGCTCTGGAGCGGATCGAGCCTGTGCCGGGCGAACTCTCGGCTGCGCTGGCCAGTCCGGCGCCGGAGATCGAGGCGCGCCTCCTGCCGCGGTTGGGCAGCGTCCTGGCCGAGCGCGAGCGCCAGTTCGTGCTCGTCCTCGACGACCTCGAGCAGATCGAGTCCCCTGACTCCCTGTGGACAATCTCGGCGGTCGCTGGGCTGCTCCCGAGCGGCTCGCAGCTGGCGCTGGCGAGCCGCAGCGATCCCGCCATCCCGATCGGCCGGCTACGGGCTCACCGAGGTCTGACCGAGCTCGGCCGGGGGGAGCTGGCAATGAACAAGGCTGAGTGTCAGGAGCTGATGGCCGGGTTGGAGCTGCAGCCGACTCCCCAGCAGCTCGACGTCCTGGTCAGGCGCACCGAGGGGTGGCCGGCGGCGCTCTACCTGGCGGGAATTGCCCTCAGCGACGCGAGCGACCTCGGCAGGGCGATCGGCGAGTTCGCCGGGGACGATCGGATCGTCGTGGATTACATCAGGGAAGAGTTCCTCGCCGGGCTCTCACGGCGCCGGCTCGAGTTCCTCCGGAGGGCGTCGATCCTCGATCGCGTCAACGGGGGCCTGTGCGACGAGGTCATCGGCCGTACCGGCTCCGCCACGGTGCTGCGCGATCTCTCCCGCTCGAACATGCTGCTGATGCCACTCGACCGCAGGGACGAGTGGTTCCGCTTTCATGCGCTGCTGCGAGACATGCTCCGCTCGGAGCTCCACCGGATCGAGCCCGATCTCGAGCCGGAGCTCCACCGCCGCGCCTCGGATTGGTGGGCTGAGCGCGGCGAGCCGGCTCAAGCGATCAATCACGCAATCGAGGGCCGAGCATGGGCCCGGGCCGGCGAGCTGCTCTGGGAGGCCTACCCGGAGTACTCGAGTCGCGGCCGCCAAGCGAGCATCAAGCGCTGGCTCGATCAGGTCGGCCCCGAGGGCGTCAACTCCGACCCATATCTGAGCCTGACCGCCGCGTACGACGCTGTCGGCCGGGGTGCCAGCGGCGAGGCGGATCACTGGGCCGCAGTCTCCCGAGAGCTCTCGGCCGAGATGGACCGCTCGCCCGCCAGGGACGAGCTATTGGCCGCCCTCAGCTTGATGAAGGCTGCGCTTGCGCGGGAGGGCGTGAAGACGATGGTGGAGGACGCGGTGGCGGCCGCGTCGGGGTTCAGCGATGCCAGCCCTTGGGGCTCGATGTGCGCGCTGCTCGAGGGGGTGGGACTGCACCTGCAGGGAGAGAGGGATCGGGCTCGCGTCAGGCTCGGCGAGGGCGCTCGCCGCGCGGCGGTGGTCGCCCCGACGATCCAGGTTCTCTGCCTCGCGCAGCTGGCGCTGCTCGCGATCGAGGAGGAGGACTGGCCGCCGGCGGAAGTTCTCGCCTCGCAGGCACGGGCCCAGCTCGAGAGAGTGGGCATCGACGGCTACCCGGTGATGACCCTCGGTGTGGCGACGTCCGGGCTCGTCCGCACCCATACCGGGCAACTGGAGAGGGCAGCGGGCGACCTGCGCCGGGGGCAGAAGCTGCTGGACAGCCTCCAGGAGTTTGCGCCCTGGTACATGATCGAGGCCCGCGTGGTCTTGGCGCGCACCGCGGTCAGGCTCGATGATGCGCCCCTGGCCTCGCGCCTGCTCGAGGAGGCGACTCGCCTGCTCCGCCAGGCTCGCGATGCAGTCGTTCTTGGGGAATGGATCGAGGAAGCCGAGGCAGCGGTCGAGACGGTGTCGGCTTCCGGGGTCACGGACCTGACGCCGGCGGAGCTCCGGGTGCTCCGGTACATGCCGACGCACCTCTCGTTCTCGGAGATCGCCGGGGCGATTTTCGTCTCGGCCAACACCGTGAAGACGCAGGCGCAGGGCGTCTACCGAAAGCTGCGCGTCTCGTCGCGCCGGGAGGCGGTCGACGAGGCGCGCCGCGTCGGTCTGATCGACGGCGGCTCGCCGGTCGACCCAGCGGGGGGCTGAGCCACAGCGAGATTTCACCCGCATCGGGCGATGCGGGGCCAAGCCCGCCGTCGTAGGGTGCCGCCGTCGTCCAGGACAGGACGTGGGCCTACCTGACCAGGTGAACGGGCAAAAGGTCGGCAACGGTGCTCGAGCTGATCGCGATTGCATTCCGCGAGGAGACGATCGCCGCGCAAGCGGCGCTCGAGCTCCAGCGACGCGTCGACGACCTGGCGATCGACCCCGACGCGATCGGGGTGATCATCTGCGAGCGGGACGGCAGCTGCCAGCTGATGACCAAGCGACATCCGACCGCCACCGCGGCATGGAGCAAGTTCTGGAGCCGTCTCCTCGAGGTCGTGATGGACGAACGGCGGGAG
>JBKOYL010000107.1:0-5718 GCA_046725395.1 Actinomycetota bacterium
GCCGCCAGCCGCTCGAGGTCCGCGATGTTGACCGGCTCGGTGACGCGGCAAGGCTAGTTGGCATCCTTGGGGAGTGGCGAGGCGAAGCAAGCGCGAACGCAAACCTGTCGAGACGGTGGACTACACCGACGCCGAGGGGAATGTGCTCACCCTGAGGCAGACCCTCAGCGGCAAGACGATCCGCAAGCTCAACAAGCCGCATCGCAAGGACGCCTCCTCCGCCGAGGATGTCTGGGCGCGGCGCAACGAGATGCTCTTCGAGCATCTCGCCGTTCGCTGGGAGATCTCCGGCCTGCCGCTGGACGACCAGAAGATGCTGCTCGGCCGCTACCGGATGGCGAGCCCCGGCGAGCAGCGCTGGGTTCGCGAGACCATCGACGCCCACGTGGAGCGGCACATCCCCGAGCTCCTCCAGTTCGGCGTATAACTAACCGGGATGCGCCCGATATTGCTGGGGGTGGGGAGTGACTCG
This sequence comes from Actinomycetota bacterium, assembly GCA_046725395.1. GTDB lineage: Bacteria > Actinomycetota > Thermoleophilia > Solirubrobacterales > 70-9 > DASUPK01. Next base: position 473 of record JBKOYL010000107.1, read on the forward strand.
CGCATGGCGAGGGCGCTGGAGCGTCAGCTCAACCGTGGCTTCGCCGCGCGCGGTTATCGGGGGGCGGGTTTCGACCGCGCGTCTGTGGCGACCGATCTCCTCCGCGATCTCAAGGAGCGCGAAGAACCGGTGGCGCTCGCGGTCGCGGATCAGAACGCTCCCGAGATGAGCGGTTTGGATCTGCTGCGGGAGGCGCGGAGGCTCCACCCCGAGATCCGGACGGTCCTGCTCTGCGCTCACGACGACCTGAAGACAGCCACCGACGCCGTCAATATCGGACTGCTCGACCACTTCCTGATCAAACCATTCGACGGCGAGCGGGACCTGCTGCCGATCGTCTCGGACCTGCTCGAGGGCTGGCAAGGCGCGCGCGATCGCGACGCGGAGGGGGTCCGCATCATCGGCGAACGCGACTCCTCGCGGGCGCATGAGATCCGGCGGTTCCTGGATCGAAACCAGGTCCACTGCCAGTGGCTGACACCCAGCAGCGAGGCGGGGGCCGCGCTCCTCCGCGAAATCCCGGAGCAGGAACAGCAGAACCTGCCGGTAGCGATTTTCCCCGACGGCGTGGCGATTGGCGATCCGACAAACCTCGAGCTCGCCAGTCAGCTCGGCATACCCACCCGCCCGAAGCTCGACCACTACGACCTCGTGATCGTCGGCGGGGGACCGGCTGGCCTCGCTGCGGCCGTGTATGGGGCATCGGAGGGCCTGAGCACGGTGATGATCGAGCGGGAGGCGCCCGGGGGGCAGGCCGGGCAGAGCCCGAGGATCGACAACTACCTCGGGTTCCACGCTGGCCTGAGCGGATCAGAGCTGACCCGGCGGGCGATCATCCAGGCCCGTCGCTTCGGCGCCGAGATCGTGCGCCCGCGTGAGGTGATCGGGATCGAGTCAGGGAACGGCGACCGAGTCCTCCACCTCTCCGACCAGAGCACCCTGACGGCCCGCAGCGTGCTGATCGCCACCGGGGTCTCCTACCGCCGGCTCACAGCCCCCGGTGTCGCGGAGCTGGTCGGCGCCGGGATCTACTACGGCGCGTCGACCCGCGATGCGCAGGAGCGGGTCGATCAGCACGTGTTCATCATTGGCGGTGCGAACTCGGCCGGCCAGTCGGCGCTGAGTTTCGCCCGCGACGCGAGCAAGGTGACGATCCTGATCCGGGCCGGTTCCCTCGCAAAGGGGATGAGTCAGTACCTGGTCGATCAGATCGAGGAGGCGGAGAACATCGAGGTTCTCACCGGCACCGAGCTGGCCGCGGCCCATGGCGAGGACCGCCTCGAATCGCTCACTCTGAAGCGGGACGGCGAGGTGGCGAGAGACCCGGTGCCGGCCGATGCGGTGTTCGTCTTCATCGGGGCCCTGCCGCACACTGACTGGCTCAGGGGAAGGCTGGTCTGCGATGAGCGCGGCTTCATCGTCACCGGGCGCGACCTCGCTCAGCGCCCGGCGGGCTGGCCGCTCGATCGAGATCCGTATCCACTCGAGTCCTGCATGCCGGGGGTCTTCGTCGCGGGAGACGTGCGCCAGGGGTCGATCAAGCGGTGCGCATCCGCGATCGGCGAGGGGGCGATGGCGGTGCAGCTAATTCACCAGCACCTGTCGGGGAGCGACTGAGCGCGACGCCCCCAAACGCTCAATCCGCACCTTGAGGCAACGCTACGCTGTGACTCGCCCGCGCCCGTAGCTCAGTTGGATAGAGCGTCGGTCTACGAAACCGAAGGTCACAGGTTCGAATCCTGTCGGGCGCGTTCAGCGGTTTGCAGGGTTCTGCAGCTTCTTGCCTGCAAACCATGCTGCAACGAGATGGCGTGCGTCGAAGCGGTTCATTCGATGACAGGGCGCTGCAGACCCTCTCCACGGGCCGGCGGTCTCATTTGGGTCTCATCTACCACTGGTTTTGGGTCGGAGCGAAGCTCTCCGGGGGGAGGCCGCGCTCATGAGGGTCTGCGTCATATGTGGGGCTCCACTCGAAGGACGCCGTGTCGACGCCCGGCACTGCGGGGGACCCTGCCGGGCTGAGGCAAGCCGTCTGAGGGCGATTCTGAGCGGCCGAGGTAGCGGTCCTTATAGATCGATCGGCGAGAGGCTCAAAGCTCGGCAGAGGCGCACAAGTGGCTCGAGCGAACCGCCCATAGGTCGATGAGTGACTTACTCAAAAACGAAGAATGGCGAACGCGTTCAATCGCGCGGCGTCTGTAATCGGAAAGGAAGATGGAAGTACTGATGACCACGATGCGAATGATGATCAAAAGGGGGAGGGCGGCAGTTGAGGCCGCAAGCGACCAGGACCCGGAAATCCTTGCGGGGATGAGCGAGGAGACCGCGCACTCCGAGCGCGAGACGTTCCTCAATAATGCGATCACCAATATCCACCACTGTGCGGATCACTACGGCTTGGACTGGGAGAGCGCACTGGACGAGTTCCACTACCAGGCCGAGAAGGGCACCCCGCTAGACGAGGTGCCGTGTCTATAAGCCCTGGTGATTCGAGCCGGGCGGCCGACTGCCAGAACTAGGTCACGCTGTTTCGAAGGTTCAGCGACCTATTTCTCCGGGCAAGTCGCCCGAACTGATCGGGCTCGTCAGCTTCGAACTCGAGTGAGGGATGGCTTAGCTTCCCGGTGGCTCCGGGAACGGATTTTCGCCACGTTCGACCTGCTCAAGCCATTGAGAAAACCCATCATGCGCAGGGCTCCCTTCGGGCATGGCATCTCGCGCGCGAATGAGATCGGCAATAACGGCATGGCTTCCGTCCTCAGGCATGCGGCGTGCGAAGTAGCGCTCCAACCCCGGTACCGGGTCGTCGTACTGAAGCGCGTCATCAACCTCCGGTATTCCGGTTTGCGGCATGCGTGCCAAGACTGTACTGGCGACGCCAACCCGAGAGCTGTCGCGGTCTAACCAAACCGAAGGTCAAGGACCGCTTCCGCGACCGCTCAGAATCGCTGAACGAGTCGGCCCCGGGCAGGCCAGAACTCAGAACCGCCAGCTGACCCGCTTACTGTCGCGGGTCGCTACATATTTGTCGCTAGATGGGCGCAAGTCCCCGACTACCGTCCAGCCGTTCCATCGAAAGCGGCGAATACCGTCGGGTGGGGGGGTGATACCGAGGGCCTTTTTGTGAGCACCTTTCGCCACCTTGCGGGCCTTGGGGCATCCGATTCCCTCCGCCCGAATGTGGCTGAGGTTGATTCCCTCGTACCGAGTCCCAGGGTACGGGTTGACAACGGGGGAGCAGGATCGCACTGAGGCTGATGACGTGCCTGGATCTGCGGCGACAAGACTAAGTGCCGCGAGAGCCGCAGCAACGACCGGCACTCCCAATGCACGGGCCAGGACCTGTGTCGAATTGACCTTCCCCATGAGTACTGAAACTCAACCCTATTCCGGCGCGTACCATGCGTCCAGCGGGGACGCTGCCGAGCTGAGGCAGCCGCTTGAGATCGATTCTGAGCGGCTGGGGAAGCGCTCCCTATGGAGATCCTGTCGCCGAGAGACGCGAAGCTCGGCAGAGGCGCACAAACAGAGGCTCAGGATGATCTGTGATGGGTTAAGCGGTTAGGTCGCGGAATTCCGAGGGAGGTCCCACCACCCCATTCCTACGATTGAGCCTCATTTTCAGGTCGTCCGGCTTTCGGCCCCTGTTAAGCAAGCGGAGCTCAATCCAGCTATCTACCTGGAGTTCTTGCGAGGACGTCCGCGCTGCTTTCCCCCTAAGCCCTTCAGGGCAGCTTCCACCTGGCGAAGCTCACCTTGTAACTCCCGCCTACGCTCCTCCAACAGCTTTCTCGCGTCGGTTACAGCCTGGGATCGCATGGGCGGAAACTCTATTTGCCTGGGGCACCTGATGCCAGTCCGGTGACCTGGGGGCCTAGCCGCTACGAGACGCGCGACCCACTTCGCCGACGCAAAGGACACAGATACGCTGCCGAGATTGCAGTGGACGAACTCGAGCGCAAGATCGAGACCGCCTGCGGGGAAACGGAATCCTGGCTTCGGGAGCTTCCCGAGTGGCACCAGCATCCAGCCTCGACAGACGGGCAGGTATCCGGCAACTACGGGCCGACAATCCTCTCCGAAGCCGACTGCACGATGCACTTTGCCCGGCACCTGCACCAGGCGGGCGTTCGATGGCAGGACATGCATTTCGAACTGAGCGGATCAAAGTGGATCTTTGCGCCGCCCCGCGAGGGGGCGCACCAATGGCGCACCGATCTCGCGATCATCGGGCGAGATCGCCTAATCGGCACCGATCTGCCCGACACGAGCGGCCGTTTCCAGTTCGACGCCTTCCTTGAGTTCGCCCTAGGAAGCAACTACTGGAAGTTCGGTCGCGCATGGGGGGGCCCCCAAAAAGATTCGCGACAAAGTCTCCAAAGACGTCGACAAGGTGGCGAAGTACACCGACCATCGCCTGTGCGCTGTTGGGTACGTGATCGTGTTTGAGGAATGCGACCACGACTTCCCTTCGGACTATGTTGCCGAGGTTCAACAGCGTCATCCAGGCGTCCGAATCCGAATACTTCGTGGGTGGGGGACTGATCCCTAAGCCGATGTCCTCGAGGAGAGATCTCCGCTGGCTACCGGTCCTGGCGACATTCCTCGTCTTGTCGATGGCACTTGTGAGCGCCGCCGAGGCGCGAAAGTTCCGTGGAATCGTGACCTGCGGGGGCGGAGTCGGGGCGCCGGATTCAGTCTGCTTCGGTGGGGACCTTCCGGGCGCTTCGTTCCAAGCATTCAGGGGCGCGAACGTCACGTACCGAATCTGCATCTACTCGCCCGGCGGTAGCCGCTGCAAGACCAAGACAACCGGGAAACGGGGCGAGCGTTCGCTGGTGCCGATCAACGCACACGCCACCGGGGTCTACAACGTCACATGGAAGGTCCGCGGCAAGATCGTTGCTCGCTACTCGTACAGGGTGAAGCCAGAGAACGCCTAGCTTTGTGACTTCGCGAGATTGGGCCGGTCACTGCGATGAGTTCTGGCTCCGGAGAGCGTCTACCGAGGAGGAACGATGAGCAAGGTGAGAGCCAACACTTCGATCTCGCTCGATGGCTATGTAGCCGGACCGAATCAGGGCGAGGACAACCCCCTCGGTGAGGGAGGCGAACAGCTCCACGAGTGGATGTTCGCGCTGAAGGCCTGGCGCGAGACGCACGGTGAGGAGGGCGGAGAGGTGAATCCGAGCACCGAGGCCGCCGAGCAGATGCACGCCAACGTCGGCGCCTTCGTCATGGGGCGC